>NZ_DBHD01000158.1:31810-43643 GCF_002296025.1 Microbacterium sp. UBA837 | reverse complement strand
GTGAACAGCGCAGCCGCGGCATCCGCGTCTCGCGTCTCCCACGCCTTCCGGTAGTCATCCAGCCACCTCTGGACCTGCTCGGTCGTCACGATCTTCCCCTTTCGCCACTCCATACCTCACGGTGCAGTATCACTGCACACCCTGTCGCGCTGGAACGGTCGGCGCAAGTGCAGGAGGTCGCCGGGCCACGCGACAGCCTCGGCGCGGAAGCTCCGCACCGGAATCGTGCGTCGAGATCGCCAAACCTGCGTCAGTAGACTGATCGCACCCGCGGGAGTGGTGAAATTGGCAGACACGCAGGATTTAGGTTCCTGTGCCTTCGGGCGTGTGGGTTCAAGTCCCACCTTCCGCACGCGAGGCATCCTGCCGCGCCCTTGACCGCCGACACCGACGGAACGCACGTGCACCCACTGGCTCTCATCCCCTGGCTCGACCCCGAGACGATCATTTCCGCGGCGGGCCCGTGGGCGCTACTAGTGGTGTGCCTGATCATCTTCGCCGAAACGGGGCTGCTCGTCGGGTTCCTCTTCCCCGGCGACACTCTGCTCATCATCTCGGGACTGCTGACCCACACCAACGACGTGTTCGGCGTCAACATCTGGGTCGTGTGTTCGCTGATCGCGCTCGCCGCATTCATCGGGGGCGAGGTCGGCTACTACATCGGACACAAGGGCGGTCCCGCAGTGTTCGAACGCAAGGAATCCGGGATCTTCAGTAAGCGCAACGTCGAGCGAACCAACGCGTTCTTCGAACGCTTCGGCGGAATCACCGTCATCCTCGCCCGTTTCGTCCCGATCGTGCGCACCTTCGCTCCCGTCGCCGCAGGGGTAGGACACATGCCGTGGCGCAGATACACGCTCTACAACCTCATCGGCGCGCTGCTGTGGGGCTTCGGACTCACCATGGTGGGCTACCTCATCGCGTACATCCCGTGGGTGCGTGACCTCGTCACGGAATACATCGACATCATCTTGCTGGTCGCCGTCGGTGGTACCGCCCTGGTGGTGGCGTACCACTACTTCAGCGAGAAGTGGAAGTCTCGCAAAGAAGCCGCGTCAGGCGAGAAGCTCGAGACGGATGCCGCCGAAGCGCGCGAACTGGCTCTGGAGCCCGAGGTGTTCGACAACCGCCCCGAGGACTCCCAGTAAGGCTCGGTCTCCGCTCAGCCGGACTTCTTCTGCTTGCCCGAGCCACTCTCGCGGGCGGCGCGTGAGCGCTCGACGCTTGCGCGCAGCGCCTCCATGAGGTCGATGACCTCGCCGCCCTGCTCCTCCGGCTGCTCGCCGAACGTTTCGGCAGTGTCGATCGCGTCGCCCTTCTCGAGCTTGGCGTCGATGAGGGTCCGCAACTCGTGCTGGTATTCGTCGACGAAGTCGGCGGGGTCGAAGTCGCCCGAGAAGCTCTCGACGAGGGATGCCGACAGCTCGAGTTCCTTCTCGGAGATCTTCACTGACTCGCTGAGCGACGGGAAGGCAGCCTCCCGCACCTCGTCTGCCCACAACAGTGTCTGCAGCACGAGGACATCGCCGCGCACCCGCAGCGCCGCCAGGCGCGTCTTCTGACGCAACGAGAACCGCACGATCGCGGTGCGATCCGTCTGCTCCAGCGTCTTGCGCAACAGCACATACGCTTTCGGCGACTTGGAGTCGGGTTCGAGGTAGTACGCCTTGTCGAGCGTCAAGACATCCACCTGCTCGGTCGGCACGAACTCGACGACCTCGATCTCGCGGCTGCGCTCGGAAGGAAGCGCCGCGAAATCCTCTTTCGTGAGGATGACGGTCTTCTCGCCGTCGTCGTAGGCCCGGTCGATCTCGCTGTACGGCACGACTTCGCCGTCGAGTTCGCACACGCGCTGATAGCGGATGCGGCCCCCGTCGGCGGCATGGACCTGATGCAGCGACACATCGTGGTCCTCGGTCGCGGCATAGACCTTCACCGGGACGTTGACCAGTCCGAATGTCAACGCGCCTTTCCAGATGGACCTCATCACACCAGTACACACGTTCGCGGCGCCCGGTGCCAGCATCCGACCCGTCTCAGGCACCGCGGGCTAGCCTGGGCCCATGGCGGGTCGGGAGCAGACTGTGCAGGTGCAGGGGCACCGGCTGCGCCTGACCAATCTCGACAAGGTGCTGTATCCGGCAACCGGTACGACCAAGGGCGAGGTCATCGATTACTACAGCCGCATCGCCCCCGCGATCCTGCCGCTTCTCGCGGGACGACCCGTAACCAGAAAGCGCTGGCCCGACGGTGTGGGCGATGCGGAGCATCCGGGCATGTCGTTCTTCACGAAAGACCTCGAGCGCGGCGCGCCCGAGTGGCTCCCCCGGATGCCGATCGAGCACTCCTCGGGCACGAAGACCTACCCGCTCATCGATTCGCAGGCGGCGCTCGTGTGGCTCGGGCAGGTTGCGAGCCTCGAACTCCACGTTCCACAATGGCGTTTTGGGCCGGACGGCTCCCCTGCGAGCCCGGATCGGCTGGTCCTGGACCTCGATCCGGGACCCGGTATCGGGCTGGCCGAGTGCGCCGAGGTTGCGCGGCTCGTGCGAGAGATCCTGCGCGGGATGTCGCTCGAGAGCATCCCTGTCACCAGCGGCAGCAAGGGGATCCATCTCTATGCGCCGCTTCCCGGGACGCTCACGAGCGAAGCCGCCTCGAACCTGGCGCGGGAGTTGGCGCGGGCGCTCGAGGCTGATCATCCGGATCTCGTCGTGAGTTCGATGTCCAAGGCGGTGCGTGCGGGAAAAGTCTTCTTGGACTGGAGTCAGAACAACGGCAAGAAGACCACGATCAGCCCGTACTCGCTGCGAGGACGTGAGCATCCGACCGTCGCGGCTCCCCGAACCTGGGACGAACTGGAAGATCCGCAACTGCGCCACCTGCTGTTCTCGGAGGTTCTCGAGCGCGCAGCCGCGGGGATCGCACCCTTCTTCGGCACCTCGACGCCGGCCGCCTTGGACCGCTACCGCGAGAAGCGCGATGCTGCGAGAACGCCGGAGCCGGTTCCGGATGCCGGATCCCGGCCGGCCGCCCGCGGCGACGGTGATCCGCCACGCTTCGTCGTGCAGGAACATCACGCCTCGCGGCTGCACTTCGACCTGCGTCTGGAGCGGGACGGAGTGTTGGTCAGTTGGGCGGTCCCGCGCGGGATCCCCGAGACACCCGACCGCAACAACCTCGCGGTGATGACCGAGGATCACCCGATCGAATACCTGACTTTTCACGGCACGATCCCCCAGGGCGAGTACGGCGCCGGAACCATGACGGTGTGGGACACGGGCACGTATGAGACCGAGAAATGGCGCGCCGACGAGGTCATCTTCCGCGCCCACGGCGCCCCGGGTGGGGCGATGGATGACGTGCGGTTCGCGCTCATCCGCACCGCGGGCGACGGCGAGAAGTCGCAGTGGCTCCTCCACCGGATGAAGGATGCAGCCGCCGGTCAGGCAGGTTCGCGGCGCTCGGTCGGATCCACTGGCCGGTCCCGCGCTCAGGCGCGTCCGGCGCGAGAAGACGCCGGCAACGCCGCGGGCACCGCCCCGATGCTGGCCACCATGTCGACGCCGGGGCTTGCCGCCGGCGCAATCAGCCGCTGGGGCGGGGAGCCCTGGGTGGAGATGAAATGGGACGGCATCCGCGCAGTCGGGATCTGGGACGGGACCACCCTCACGCTCCGCGCCCGCAGCGGCAACGACATGACGGCGACCTATCCGGACCTGCACGATGCCGCGCTGGGCGAGGCGCCGTGCGTGGTCGACGGCGAAATCGTCGCTCTGGACGAGAACGGTAGGCCGAGCTTTGCGCTGCTGCAGAAGCGAATGAACCTCGCGAATTCTGCCGAGATCGTGCGCGAGGCCGCGCGCACGCCGGTGAAGTACTACCTGTTCGACCTGCTCCAGATCGACGGGCAGGATGCCACGGCGCTGTCGTTGCGCGATCGACGCGCCCTGCTGGAGCGTCTTGCCGACGGCGCGGGCGAGCGCGTCACGGTCCCACCGGTGTTCGACGATCTGGATGCGACGCTCGACGCCGCGCGCGGGGCAGACCTCGAGGGCGTCGTCGTCAAGAACCCCGGCTCGCGCTACCGGCCCGGCGAGCGCTCGCCCGACTGGCTCAAGATCAAGCTCACCCGCACCCAGGATGTCGTCATCGGCGGCATCCGTCCCGGGCAGGGGGGCAGGTCCGGTGCCATCGGATCGCTTCTGGTGGGCATCCCGGGTGAAAGCGGTCTGCAGTATGCGGGGCGCGTAGGAACAGGCTTCACGGATGCCGCGCTTGCGACTCTGGCGCGCCTGCTCGCCCCTCTCGGAATTGACGAGAACCCTTTCGCCGACGTACCGGCGGCCGACGCGCGCGATGCGATCTGGGTGAAGCCGGAGCTGGTCGGCGAGGTCGAGTTCGCCGAGTTCACGCCCGGCGGCATCTTGCGTCACGCTCGCTGGCGCGGGCTGCGGCCCGACCGCTCCCCCGACACCGTCGTCCGGGAGGGCACGTCCTAGGCGTGAGTGGCGTCGCCCGAATCGACGTGGCCGGCGGGCTCGAGCTGGAAGGTTGAGTGCTCGACGTCGAAGTGTGAGGCAAGGCATGTCTGCAGGCGCGAGAGGATTTCGCCCGAGCGTCCAGCGGCGATGGCATGGGGATCGATGACGACGTGAGCGGTGAAGACGGGAGCTCCGCGGGTGAGCTGCCACACGTGGATGTCATGCACGGCCACGACGTCATCTGTCGAGAGGATGTGTTCCCGAATGTCGGCAACGTGCGTTCCTTTCGGCGCCGACTCCGACAGGACGTGGAACACTTCGCGGAGCAACCCGACTGCGCGCGGCACGATGAGAGCCGCGATCAGCAGCGACGCAACGGCATCCGCTGCCTGCCACCCCGTCAGCAGCACGACGATCGCTGCGACGATGACCAGCGCCGAACCCAGCAGATCGCCGAGGACCTCGAGGTAGGCGCCGCGGACATTGATGCTCGTACGTTGCGCGGCAGAAAGCAGCCACATCGCCGCGGCGTTGGCAAGAAGTCCGACGATCGCGACGATCAGCATGATGCCGCCGCGCACCTCGGCCTCACCCGGGTCGAGCAGGCGCTGGATCGCCTCGACGACGATCCACGCTGACAGGCCGATCAGCAGGACGGCGTTGATCAAGGCGCCGAAAACCTCGGCCCGTTGGTAGCCGTAGGTCTGCCGGTCGGTAGCCGGCCGAGCCGCGACGATGCTCGCGATGAGCGCGATCACGAGGGCCGCGGTGTCCGTGAGCATGTGGACGGAATCGGCCAGCAAAGCGAGCGAGCCGCTCAGGAACGCACCGACAACCTGGACGACCAGAACGACGGAGGTGATCGTGAGCGAGGCAGTCAGGAGGCGACGGTTGCTCGCGCCACGGATGCCGGGAGCGTGATCATGCACGGCACCCAGCGTAGGGGCGAGAGAAGCCCGCGGCGGCGCTCTGCGCCCAATCGGGAACGAGTCTGATTCTCGCTTCCGGGACGTGTGTCAGAGCGCCGACAACAGCGGCGCGAGGGCGATGAACGCTTGGGCGCGGTGCGACGCTGCGGTCTTCTCCTCGGGGCTCCACTGGCCTACCGTGCGCTCCGCGCCCGCTTCCTGGCCGTCGGGGATGAAGATCGGGTCGTAACCGAACCCGCCGTCGCCGCGCGGTTCGGTGGCAAGGCGCCCGTGCCAGCGCCCCTCCACCACATGCTCCATGGCGAAGGCGGTCGACCCCGGTTCGGGGACGACCAGCGCGATGGTCGACACGAAGGATGCCTTCCGGTGCGGGTCCGCGATGTCGGAGAGCTGATCCAGCAGCAGACGCATGTTCGCGACGGCATCCTTCTTGTGGCCCGCCCAGTACGCCGAGAAAATCCCCGGCGCGCCGCCCATCACGCTGACGGCAATGCCGGAGTCATCGGCGAGCGCTGCAAGCCCGGTGTGGCGGGCAGCTGCCCGCGCCTTGATCAGGGCGTTCTCGGCGAAGTTGACGCCATCCTCGACGGGCTCGGGTCCGTCGTAGCCGATGACGTGCAGGTCGGGGCGGGTCGCCGCGACGATCCGGCCGAACTCGGCGACCTTGTGGGGATTGTGGGTTGCCAGGACGATCTGCTGCGGCATCCGGTCACTCACCCGAAGCGAGGGTGTCGGTCTGAATGTCACGCAGGGTCGCGCAGCCTGACAGCCCCAGCTCGAGAAGCGCATCGAGCTCCCGCTTGTCGAAGGGCGCACCCTCGGCAGTGCCCTGCACCTCGACGAACAACCCGCGCCCCGTCACCACGACGTTCATGTCGGTCTCGGCGCGGACGTCCTCGACGTAGGCCAGGTCGAGCATCGGCTCACCGTCGATGATGCCGACCGAGACGGCAGCCACCGAGTCGAGCAGCACCTGCGATTTCTGACCGATGAACTTCTTGCGCCGCCCCCATTCGATGGCATCGGCGAGCGCCACGTAGGCCCCCGTGATGGCGGCGGTTCGGGTTCCTCCGTCGGCCTGCAGCACGTCGCAGTCGATCACGATCGTGTTCTCACCGAGCGCCTTCGTATCGACCACTGCCCGCAGCGCCCGGCCGATCAGGCGAGAGATCTCGTGTGTGCGGCCACCGATCTTGCCCTTGACGCTTTCGCGGTCGTTGCGATCGTTGGTGGCCCGAGGCAGCATCGCGTACTCGGCGGTAACCCAGCCCTTGCCCTTGCCGGTGAGCCAGCGCGGCACACCGTTGGTGAAGGATGCCGTGCACAGCACGCGGGTTCCGCCGAAGCTGATCAGCGCTGATCCCTCTGCCTGGGTGGACCAGCCTCGTTCGATCGTGACAGGACGCAACTGGTCGATGGTGCGACCGTCAGCGCGGGTGATCTCGCTCATGCGGGTTCTCTTTCCGGGTCGGTGCTCCGCGTCGGGCGAAGCGGCGGTCAGTGCGGCAGGTCAGGGCCGCAGGTCGATGGCTCCGGTCTGCACGAGGCGCACGTCTCGCACCTCGCGGCCCATGAGCCGGTGGGCAAGGCGCACGAACTCGTCAGCCGAATCACCGGTTGCTTCGTACGTGTGGGTTGCAGCAGCATCCGTTGCCGCCAACAGATCCCGACTCACGAGCTGCCGGTACACGTCATTAGCCGTCTCGGTGTCGCTGGAGACGAGTGAGACATCCGGTCCCATCACATAGCTGATGGCACCCTTCAGGAACGGGTAGTGAGTGCAACCGAGCACGAGCGTGTCGACGCCGGAGTGCCGCAGCGGCGCAAGGTATTCCTCGGCGACGGCCAGCACCTCGGGCGTGTCGGTTTCGCCAGCCTCGACGAACTCGACGAAGCGCGGACACGCCTGCGCGAACACCGTGAGGCGGTCATTTACCTCGAGCATGTCTTGGTACGCGCGCGAGCCGATCGTGCCGCTGGTGCCGATGACCCCGATCCGCCCCGACCGGGTCGTCGACATCGCCGTCCGGACGGCAGGCCCGATCACCTCGACGACGGGGACGTCGTAGCGTTCGCGCGCATCGCGCAGTACCGCGGCGGACGCGGTGTTGCAGGCGATCACGAGCATCTTCACGCCCTGCGCGACGAGGGTGTCGAGCACCTCGAGCGAGTACCGACGCACATCGGCGATGGGCTTGGGTCCGTAGGGCGAATGGGCAGTGTCACCGATGTATAGCAGCGACTCGCGAGGCAGCTGATCGGAGATGGCCCGTGCCACGGTGAGCCCGCCGACACCGGAGTCGAAGATCCCGATCGGCGCGTTGTTCACGGTGCACCAGCCTACGCCAGCGCTCGTCTCCCAGCCGCCGGGCGGCGGAGTGGGATGGATGCCGCGGCGGCCGCTTCACTAGGCTGACGCGCATGACAGCATCCGTCAGCACGGCACTGCTCACCGACCGGTACGAACTGACGATGCTCGATGCGGCCCTCCACGACGGCACCGCCTCGCGCCGCTGCGTGTTCGACGTCTTCGCGCGACGCCTGCCCGGCGGCCGCCGGTTCGGCGTCGTGGCGGGCACTGGGCGGCTGCTGAGCCTGTTGCGCGACTTCCGGTTCGGCGACGACGAGCTGCGTTTCCTGCGCGACGAGCGGGTCGTGGATGCCCAGACCCTGCGCTTTCTCGAGGAGTACCGCTTCACGGGGTCGATTCACGGGTACCGGGAGGGCGAGCTGTACTTCCCGGGGTCGCCGTTGCTGACGATCGAGGGCACCTTTGCTGAGGCGGTCATTCTGGAGACCCTTGCCCTGAGCGTCCTGAACTACGACTCCGCGGTAGCTGCCGCGGCGGCACGCATGAGCATCGCCGCCGGTGACCGGCCCCTCGCCGAGATGGGCTCACGGCGCACCGGCGAATGGTCGGCCGTCGCTGCCGCGCGGGCGGCATTCATTGCGGGATTCGGCGCGACGAGCAATCTGGAGGCCGGGCGCCGGTGGGGCATCCCGACCATGGGTACTGCAGCGCACAGCTGGACGCTGCTCCACGACACCGAAGCCGACGCGTTCGCGGCGCAACTGCGGGCCCTCGGCGACCAGACCACACTTCTCATCGATACGTACGACATCGAGACGGGCGTGGACACAGCGATCAGGGTCGCCGGAACGGGGCTGGGCGGGGTGCGGATCGATTCGGGGGACCTCCCGATCGTCGCGGCGCAGGTCCGGCGGCAACTCGATTCCCTGGGTGCTCACGACACGCGCATCACCGTCACAAGCGACCTTGACGAGTTTGCGATCGCCGCGCTGGCGGCATCCCCGGTGGACGCGTACGGCGTCGGTACGGCGCTGGCCACCGGTTCGGGCTCGCCGACGGCGGGCCTGGTCTACAAGCTCGTGGCACGCCAGGATGCCGCCGGTGCGTGGATCCCGGTGGCGAAGACCTCGACCGCCAAGGCGTCGCTGGGCGGGCGGAAGACGGCTTTCCGAATCCTCGAGCACGGAATCGCCCGCGAGGAACTCATCGTCGTCACCGAAGGCTTCGAGCACACCGAAACGCCGACGCCGCCGTCGAACGCCCGCGCCCTGCAGGTTCCGCTCGTCGCCCACGGCGAGATCGATGCAGCAGCCGAGGGACCCGGCGGAGTCAGCGCCGCCCGTGAACACCACGCACGCGTACGGGCCGAACTCCCTCTGACGGCTCTCGCGCTCAGCCGCTCGGAGCCCGCCCTCGAGACCGCCTACCAGACGGGCTGACTACGTGAGCGGGTGGGCTCAGTTCTTCATCCGCTCGTAGATCTCTTTGCACGTCGGGCACACCGGAAACTTCTCGGGGTCGCGCCCGGGGGTCCACTTTTTGCCGCAGAGCGCCTTGACCGGCTTGCCGGTCAGAGCCGACTCGAGGATCTTGTCCTTCTTGACGTAGTGCGAGAACCGCTCGTGGTCCCCGGGTTCGACGGTCTCTTCGCGAAGGAGCTCTTCGAGCTCGCGATCGAGGGTCGCAAGTCCGCCCTGGTCGGGGCTGTCCAGCGGAGTGCTCATGGACAGTCAGTGTAGTCCGGGCATCCGGCCGCGGCTCGGGTTCTCGCGGCTCGAATGCCGCAGGAACAGCCGTTTCAGGTGGGCCGTCAGGATGCCTCGGCGAACTCCATGATCCGCCCGGTTCGTCGGGTGAAGACCGCTGCCCCGATGGCGACGCCCAACACGAGCACGACAAGACCGGTAGCAACCCCCACCCACAGGGCAAGCGAGGCCGCCTCGATCGTGCGCGTGAGCGCGAGCCAGGTCCACCACAGGCTCGGTGCTGACACGGCGAGCGCGCCGATCATCACGAGGGCTTGGGGCACAGCTCCACTCGACCCGGTGCGCTGCGGCTGCTGGAACGGGCTCTCGCCCGGAGGTGTGACGGGGTAAGGCGACGCCGCCGAGGCGATACTCGACAGGCCGAGCCCCGAGAAGAACAGCGACGCGCACACGCCGACGATCGCCGGCGCGATCGCCCATCGCCCATGGAGGGCGACAGAAATCGGGATGCCGATGGCCAGCACGGGGATGGCGATGACCAGGATCGGAACGAGGCGCCCGACGCGGTCGGGCAAGCCCCGCAGGCCGCTCGCTACATGCATCCAGATCGCCGTCGAGTCGTACGCGAGATCGTTGTGGGGCAACCAGCCGAAGAAGAGCGCGACGAACAGGATCGGCACGAGCGCCGCGACGTTCGCGGGGACCCCCGCGATCAGGAGCGGCACGACAGTGGCCACCGCTGCGACGGGGATCACGAGTGTGTTCACGAGGTAGCGCCTGTCGCGCAGCCAATACACCAGGCTCCGAGCTGCGACGGCTCCCCCGGGGGTCCCCGGGACGACGCTGAACCAACCGAGTCCGCCCCGCTCGCGCGTGGTCAGGGGCTTTTCGATGCTCGAGAGGAAGTGACGCACCAGCGCGAGCCACGCAAACCCCAGCGCGACAACGGTTGCCAGAGCGATGATCAGGGCGAGAACGCCGGATGCGTCGCCCCGCGTGAACAACAGTGGGAACGCCCACGCAGCGCCGATGGGAGTGAAGCTCAGGATGTCGACGACCTGCTGCAACGGGCCAGGAACGGTGCCGCGCCAATCGAGGGACGCCAGGAAGACGCCCACCGGGACGACGATGACCAGTACCGCGACCAGAAGAAGGCCGGAAAGTTCTCGCGAGCGGCGATCACCGAAGATGATGCCGGCAACCCCGAGCGCGACGCGGGCAAACAGTACGCACGTCGCCACCCCAATCACAACGGCGATGATCGCCGCACCGACGGTGGCTCCGGCGGCGACCCAGACAACAGCCGCACACACCGCGAGGGCGGCCAGGCCCAGGACGGGGACGCTGAACAGCCCCGCGAGCGCGAGCGCTCCCGCGAGAGGCTCGGGAGCCAGGGCGAAGACACGGAATCGACGCGGATCGAGCGGATCGGTCACCGCGGAAACGATGGGCGCCACGGCGAAGGCGAGCGTGAGGGTCGCACCGCAGAAGATGGTGATGGCCCCGACAGCTGCGGTCGAGGACTCTTGTACGCGCAGCAGCGACCAGCAGGCGGCAACCGTCGCCGCCAGCAACAGCAGCGCACCGACGATTCCTCGCGTGACCTTCTGCGGATCTCCCCGGAAAGCACCCAGCAGCAGCGCGATCCTCAGTCGGAGAACGTGTGCAACCACTCGAGGCCCTCCAGCTCGCCCGCCCCGCCGACGAGTTCGACGAACCGCTCTTCCAAGCTGACCTCGCCACGCACCTCGTCGATCGTGCCCTCTGCCACCAGGGAACCGGCGACGATCACGGCGACGCGCGAGCACACCCGCTCGACGAGCTCCATCCCGTGGCTGGAGAGGATCACTGTCCCGCCGTGCGCGACGTACGCCTGCAAGATGTCGAGAATCGCCGCGCTCGAGACCGGATCGACGGCTTCGAACGGTTCGTCGAGCACCAGGACGCGGGGCGAGTGGATGAGAGCACCGGCGAGCATGATCTTCTTGGACATGCCCGCCGAGTAATCCGACACGACCCGGCCGAGCGACTCTGTCAGATCGAACGCGCGGGCAAGGTCGATGGTGCGCCGCTCGACCTCGGCCGGCGGGAGGCCCCGCAGTGCGCCGTAGTAGTAGAGCAGCTGGCGGCCGGTCAGCCGGTCGAAGGTGCGGAACCGGTCAGGAAGCACACCCATGAGGCGCTTGGCTGCGACGGGCTTGGCCGCGGCATCCACGCCCGCGATCGTGATGTCGCCCGAATCGGCGCGGAGCAGGCCCGCGATGATCGACAGGGTCGTCGTTTTCCCCGCCCCGTTGGGCCCCACGATCCCATAGAAGCTGCCGACGGGGACCTCGAGGCTGATCCCGTCCAGCGCCTGCAGATCTCCGAATGACTTCCGGATGCCGCGCAGCACCAGCGCCG
>NZ_DBHD01000158.1:0-31473 GCF_002296025.1 Microbacterium sp. UBA837 | reverse complement strand
GCGCCGCATCGTCTGCTTCGACGGGCACAAGGTCTGTCGACCCGGTGATCGTGGCTACTGCCTGCTCGGCAGCATCCACGGGGTCATCCGCCACAGCGTCATCTTCCGGGGCGGGCTCGTCTGCTGGGGCAGGCTCGTCTTGTTCCAGGGCTGCCTCGTCGGCGTCCGAACTGGAGATCTGGTCGACCTCATCCCGGGTCTCGCTCGCTGCGATGGATTCCAGCGCAGCCTCGAGCGCAGGATCGACCGGCGTGCCATCGACCGCGGCGTCCTCGGGCGCAGGGGGCGGCGTGCCCTCCGACTCAGAGGGCTTCGGTGCTGCGGCGGGGCGCTTCCGCGCAGTCGCGGGTCGCTGCGCCGCAGGGCGCCGTGGCGCGCGCGGGCTCGATCCCGACGTCTTGGAGGCAGACGTACGCGAACTGGAGGTCTTTCGCGGGGCGCGCGGCGCGCGCGGCGACGCGGGCTTCTTCGCGGATCCCTCCCCCGGGGTCTCGCCGGACTCGCCGGAGGACTCGTCGGGAAGATCCGTCGCCTCAGTCACCGCTCCAAACTATCAATCGACCTCCGCCTCAGCCCCCCGATGACACTCGATGCCAGGCGGATGCCCAGCCGGAGCGCTTAAGATCGCCCCATGGCCGACAAGGTCCATCAGATCCATTCGCTACCGGATGACGCCCCCTGGTCGGGTGGGCTCCCTCCGGAAGGGTCGGACGAGCACCCGATGTTCATCCGAGCGCTTGATCGCGTGCTGGCAATTCAGCGGCCCGTTGTTCTGGCTCATTTGCGCAGCATCCGCCTTCGCCAACCGAACGCGACCTCCGCGCAGATCATCCGCACTCTTGAGCGCCGGTACCTGGCCGCCGTGACCACCGGAGGCGCGGCGGTGGGGGCCACGGCTGTGGTTCCGGGCATCGGTACCGGCGTCACTCTCGCCCTCAGCGGGGTCGAGACCATCGGGTTCCTCGAGGCGACCACCCTCTTCGCGCAGTCAGTTGCGGAAGTGCACGGCATCCCGGTGTCCGATCCCAACCGCGCCCGTGCGCTCGTGCTGACACTGATGCTCGGCCAGGAAGGCGTCGACCTCGTCTCGCAGTTGGCGAACCAGGCGACCGGTCGCGGACCGACGCGCTCGACCTACTGGGGCGAGATGGTCACCAAGACGATCCCGAAGGCAGCGATGGGGCCGATCGTCGATCGCCTCAAGACCACCTTCGTCCGCCAGTTCGCCGCCCGGGGCGGCGCGTCCTGGATTGGCAAGGCTCTCCCGTTCGGCATCGGCGCGGCAATCGGCGGCGCCGGCAACCACATTCTCGGCCGGCGGGTCCTCACGGGATCCCGCCGAGCCTTCGGTATTCCGCCGCAAGCGTTACCCCCAGAAACCGAGCCGCTGCCGGGCGCCCGCCGTATCGAGCACTCGGCAGTTTCGGTCGCGCGCCGCGCCGGTTCTGCGGTGGGCACAGGCGTGGGGCGGGGCGCGAGCGCGATCGGCAGCAGTGTCTCGAAAGGAACGACAGCTATCGGCGGTGCAGCTCGAAGCATCACGCGTCGTCCCCGGAAAGGCGAAGACACACAAGCGACCGACGCCGCCCCGGAGTAGTCTGGGGCGGCGTCGGTCGGGCTCGCCAGGTCTGACGTGACCGAGCCTTAGGCCGTGCTCACGAACCGAGCTGTCCGAGCGTCACGTCCACCGTGCGGGTCTGACCGTCGCGAACGAAAGTCACTGTCGCGTCGCTTCCGGCCGCTGCAGCACGCACCTGGGCGGTGAGATCGGTCGCGTCCGAAATCGGCACACCGTTGAAGCCCGTCACGATGTCGCCGGCCTGCAGGCCGCCGCGCTGGGCCGCGCCACCGTCGGTCACGTCGGCGACGTAGGCACCGGTGATGGTGGAGCCCTGAATCATCGCGGCGTTCTGCACGCTCGCACCGAGCAGTCCGTGCGTTGCCGAACCGGTGTCGATGATCTCTTGCGTCACACGCTCGACGACGTTCGAGGGGATCGAGAAGCCGACGCCGATGGAGCCGGCCTGGCCCGAGGATCCGCCCGCGGAAGCGATCGCAACGTTGATGCCGATGAGCTTGCCGTCGGAATCGACCAGGGCGCCACCCGAGTTTCCGGGGTTGATGGCGGCATCCGTCTGAATCACCGCGATCGAAATCGTCTCGTTCGATCCCGTGCTGCCCTGGCGGCCCTGACCGAAGTCGAAGTAGAACGGCCCCTCGCCGCCCTGATCCTCGGAGTTGGGGTCGCTCTGGTCGGTGTCGGGCGCAGCAGCCGAGGAGATCTGGATCGAGCGGTTGAGTGCGCTCACGATACCCGTGGTCACCGTGTTCGACAGCCCCAGCGGAGCACCGATCGCGACGGTCTGGTCACCAACGTTCAGATTCGAGGAGTCGGCGAAATCAATCGGCGTCAGATCCTCGGCGCCCACGAGCTTGATGACGGCGAGGTCGTAGATGGGGTCGGTGCCGACGACGTCAGCATCGTAGACGCGCCCGTCTGACGTGGTGACGCGAACCGTCGCGTCTGCCGTCGCGCCGTCAAGGGTGACGACGTGCGTGTTCGTGACGACGTAGCCGTCAGAGGTCAGGACGACCCCGGAGCCCGTTCCGCCGCCGCTGGAGGAGCTGGCCTCGATGGTGACAACGCTCGGAAGCACCTTGGCCGCGATCCCGGTCGTCTGCGTCACAGAGGACGTGTCGTTCACCGTGACACTTGCAGGTCCGGATGCTGTCGTCACGGTGTCGGGAGCAAACAGCGAAACGCCGGCGTAGGCACCCCCCAGGCCGGCGGCACCGCCCACGAGGGCGGCGGCGATGATGATCCCGGCAACCTTGCCCGCGCCGACCTTTGCGCGCGGCGCCGCCGTCGTGGCGGGAGCGAAGGCGTAGTTCGGGGCAGCTGCAGGGGAAGTGTAGGGAGCCTGCGCGTAGGGGGACTGCGGGTGGTGGGTTCCAGCCGCGGGGGGAGCCCACGTCGGTGAGGCACTCGCAGCCGGGGACACCCCGGGGGTCGGCGGCAGCGGTTCCGTCGGCTGTGTGGACTGCGTCGACTCAACCGGTGTGGCGGCGGGGGCGGTCGCGTGCGCGGAGGCGTCAGCGCCCTGCGCGGCTTCCCTGTTCGCGGTCTCGGCGGCGCCCTGCGGGTCGACGGAATCTGCGGTGTTCTCGGTGCTCATGGATGCTCCTTCCAAGCACCATCAACGGTGCCGCCGGATGCTGTGTGAATCCTATGGCTCAGTCGGGAGCGAACTATGCAGTCGTGATGCTCTCGTTCGACGCCGCC
Source organism: Microbacterium sp. UBA837 (assembly GCF_002296025.1). Taxonomy (NCBI): domain Bacteria; kingdom Bacillati; phylum Actinomycetota; class Actinomycetes; order Micrococcales; family Microbacteriaceae; genus Microbacterium; species Microbacterium sp. UBA837. Next base: position 28,190 of record NZ_DBHD01000158.1, on the reverse strand, counting down.
CCGCGACACCGGTCACGGGCGCGGGATCACGTCGAACCGCCGCAGCCGAAGCGCCGGATTGACGCGCCGCACGCGATCTATGACATCCGGATCCACGTAGCCCACAGCGACATCCGTACCTGTGCCGACACCCGCGATCGCCACACCTTGGGGGTCGAGCACGACCGAGGCCCCGACCCCGAGCGGTGGCGGATGGTCGGCAGCCGCAACGAACACCGTGTTCTCGATCGCGCGGGCCGCCAACAGCGTCTGCCATTGGAACTCTTTGAGCGGACCTCGCACCCAGGCTGCGGGGACGACCATCCCCTCCGCCCCGGCATCCACCAGGGTTCGGGCGACCTCCGGAAACCGCAGGTCGTAACAGGTCATGAGACCCCAGCGCAGTCCGCCCACGTCGAAAGTCTGGGGTGGCACGAGCTCGCCGGCCTCGACCCAATCAGACTCCCGCTGCCCGAACGCATCGTAGAGATGAAGCTTGCGGTACACAGCGAGAACTCCCTCAGAGCCCACCGCAACTACCGCGTTGCGCACCTTCGCGGGGTTGGTCGCCGTTTCGATGAGTCCTGCCACGACCACCGTGCCGGTTCGCTGCGCTGACTGCTGAAGAGCCGCGATGAACGGTCCATCCACGGGCTGCGCGTGCCGGGCGAGCGTCTGGTCGAACGGGTCGACGAAGTAGCTGGAGTACTCGGGGAACACGACGAGGCTCGCACCGCGGTCAGCTGCCACATCGACCATTCGATCGATCTGACGCGCATTGGCCTCGCTGTCGGCAGACGGCGCGAACTGCGCAATTGCCACGGGGACTGCCGGTGCCGGCATCCGGGTCATGAGCGGTCCGCCTTTCGAGAATGGTGCCTGCGCAGATACCCCGGCACGACGAGCCACAGGATGACGACGGCGGCACCGAGGGCGGCCGCTGCGATCCAGGCCGGGTCGAAACCGAGCACGACGTCGAACACGAAAGCCACGACACCCACGAGAAGGAGACCGACGGTCCCCAGGGCACCGACGAGCGCGCGGTGTCCGAAGATCACGACGTCGGGCTTGGCGAGCCTGCGGAACAGGCTGCGGTGCATCGCGACCGGCGCCAACGCGATGATCGCGCTCAGAGCCGCGAGCACCAGAAGGCCGAGGTAGAAAGCGCGTTGCGGATCGGTGAGGTCACCGAATGCCGGCTGGAATGCGACGGCGAGGAGAAATCCCGTGAGGATCTGCGTGCCGGTCTGGAGCACGCGCAACTCCTGGAGCACATCATCCCAGTTGCGGTCGGCGCGCTCACTGGGCGTCTCGGATCGCCCGTCGGGCCCGGCGTCGGCGCCGGGCGCCGTCCGTAGGTCGCCTCGGGATGTCGTCATGCGGCAATCCTCCCCGGCCGGCATGAGTCGAGGCAACCGGGGCCCCACCTCGCTAACCCAAAGATGCGAGGCCGTGGGAACCGTGCTAAGGTTGATCCTTGTGCCGCGGGGTGGAGCAGTTCGGTAGCTCGCTGGGCTCATAACCCAGAGGTCGTAGGTTCAAATCCTGCCCCCGCAACCAAGAGAAGGTCCCGGATCGACAAGATCCGGGACCTTCTGCATTGCCAGAGACCCCCACCGCAGTGAGCTCAGGCGGGGTCGATCGCCTGGCTCACATCGGTCAAATACCGGCCGATGAGCCTCAGCTCATCCTCCGTGTACGGCTCGGTCACCCGACGCATCTGCTCGAGGTGCTCGGAGAAGTGTTTGAAGAAGGTCGCCCGCGAGTGCGCCGTCAACGTCAGGATGAGTGCACGGCGATCCCTCGGATGCGGGTGGCGCTCGATATAGCCGGCTCCCTCAAGTCGGTCCAGCAGTTTCGTCGTCGATGCCGTCGATATCCGCAGGTGCTTCGCGATGTCGTGCGGACTGACGGACTCGCCCCGCTGCTCTCGCACGATCATCATGCGCAGGGCCGCGAGATCCGTCGCGTTCATGTCCATGTCGTCTTTCATGCCGCCGTTCATGCGGTCCATGGCATCATTGAGCGCACGGATGCTCAGCAGAACGTCCAGCACAGCCTGCTGGTGTGGAGTCTGCGGAACCCACGGCGTGGTCATGATGGACACCCCTTTCCACTCCTTGTTATCATCGGACGGGAGATATTGCTAGCTAAGCTAGCGATATAGGAGGAGGAATAATGACGGATGGCGACCATGTGGTGTTGCTGGATGACGATGGCAACCCGGTAGGCACCGCCCCGAAGAGCAGTGTGCATGGCACCGAAACCGCACTCCATCTCGCTTTCTCGTGCCACGTCCTCAACGCCGAGGGGCAGGTGCTCGTTACCCGACGAGCACTCGACAAGAAAACCTGGCCCGGCGTCTGGACCAATTCCTTCTGCGGTCACCCGAGGCCCGCAGAGCCACTCCTGTCGGCAGTGCAGCGACGCGGTGAGTTCGAGCTCGGCATCCACCTGACCGACATCGAGCTCGCGCTTCCGCTTTTCCGCTACCGCGCCGTCGACGCAGGCGGAATCGTCGAGAACGAGATCTGCCCGGTCTACATCGCACGCACCGATGACGAGGTCGCTCCGAATCCCCTCGAAGTCGTCGAAGCCCGCTGGGTAGACCCCGAAGAGCTCGGCTCGTCGCTGGCAACCACGCCCTGGGCCTTCAGCCCCTGGCTCGTGCTGCAGTCCCAGCAACTCGGCATCTTCGAATCCCCGCAACTGCAGCGACGAGCCTCATGATCCCAGACGCCGCCCGATTCGCCGTCGACACCGCGATCGACGAGGCACTGGCGCGACTGGCAGCCCGGGCGACGAAACAGGGAGAGTCGATGTCGGCGCTCACCGCCGCGGTGAGCGCCGCGACAGCCGGCGGAAAGCGACTGAGACCACAGCTGGTCGTGGCATCCTTTCTCGCCGTCGGCGGTGACCTCGAGCGTGCCCCCGGCCTGTCGTCTGTGGCCGCAGCATTCGAGTTGCTACATAGCGCGTTCGTCATCCACGACGATGTCATCGACCACGACGTGACCAGGCGCGGCGTGCCCAACGTGGCGGGCCGTTTCCGCATCAGAGCAAAAACCCAGGGCGCAGATGCGAAAGGCGCGGCGCTGCTGGGGGATGCGGCCGCAATTCTCGCCGGTGACCTCCTTCTCCACGAGGCGACCCGGATGGTCGCGCTTGCCGACGTGCCCGACATGCAACGCACACGACTGCTCGACCTCCTGGACGATGCCGTCTTCGTCTCGGCGGCTGGTGAACTCGCCGACGTCGAAAACAGCGTGACGCCCGATCTCGCGGAACAGGCAGAGATCCTCGCCGCCACTTACAACAAGACAGCGGTGTACTCGTTCACCGCGCCGCTCTGCGCGGGCGCGATTCTGGCCGGCGCGCCCTCGACGTGGATAGCCGACCTTGAACGCATCGGCGGCTCACTCGGTCTCGCGTTTCAGCTTGTGGACGATCTCATCGGCGCGTTCGGCACGGCAGAGCAAGCTGGCAAGGATGCCGGAAGCGACCTGCGCGAGTCCAAGCGCACGCCTCTCATTGCGCTAGCCCGCGAGAGCGCGCAGTGGCCGCTGGTCACCAGCACCCTCGCCGTGGCACACACCGGACCGATCGCGGTCCGCCACGCCCAGTCAGCGCTCGAAGCCAGCGGCGCCCGTGAGCGGCTTCATCAACTCATTGTCGAGAACCTGTCGGATGTGCGCCGACGCGCCTCCCGTTCGACTCTCCCTCCCCGCGCGGTGACCTTGGCAGATACGCTCGCTGCGGCAGTGGAGGAGCGCATTCCGTGAGTCATCAGCCGACGGGCATCGCCCTGTACGACACGGCAGCCGACGACGCCGCGGCGGCCGTGATCGCGGCGTACTCGACCTCGTTCGGCATGGCCACACGCCTGCTCGGGCCGCGGGTGCGCACGCACGTGCGCAACATCTACGCCCTCGTCCGCGTCGCTGACGAGATCGTCGACGGCCCAGCCATCGAAGCGGGTTTGGATGCCGCATCCGCCGAGACGCTTCTCGATGAACTCCAACACGAGACGATGACAGCGATCGGTCGCGGCTTCAGCAGCAACCTCATCGTGCACGCCTTTGCCCGAACAGCCCGCGAATGTCTCATCGGAGCAGACCTCACCGATCCGTTCTTCGCCTCGATGCGAACCGACCTCACGGTTGCCTCACACGACGACGCCTCCCACGACTCGTACGTCTACGGATCGGCCGAAGTCGTGGGGCTCATGTGTCTGCAGGTGTTCGTCAACGCCGGCCAAGCTTCCCCTTCGGGCCCCACTCCCGAACTGGTCGACGGAGCCCGGCGCCTCGGCGCTGCCTTTCAAGACGTGAACTTCCTACGCGATCTCGACCACGACGAGGCCGCGCTCGGCCGAGACTACCTCGGAATCACGACCGGCGCCCACGACCGGGTCGCAATCCTCGACCGCATCGATGGGGATCTGGCCGCGGCAGTAGCCGTCATCCCCCATCTGCCCCCGGATTGCCGCCGAGCCGTGACCGCAGCGCACGACCTGTTCGCCGAGCTCTCGAGACGGCTGCGCGCCGACCCCGCACCGACCGCGCGGGTGCGGGTGCCCAATATCGTCAAGGCCGGACTCATCGCCCGCGCCCTCGTCGGAGTAGCACCACGCCGAACCAGCCCGTGAGCGCGGCCTTCCCGGTCACGTCGCCCCTGAATCCGCCCGCCCGAGGAATGAGGACTCCGCATGAGCAAAACAGCTAGCGCACGACCCGCAGCCCCCCGAACGGATGCCGACCGCGCGGTCGTCATCGGGGCCGGCATCGCCGGCCTGGCAACAGCGGCACTCCTGGCTCGCGAGGGCTGGGCGGTAAGCCTGTTCGAGGCCCGCGATCAGGTCGGAGGCCGCGCCGGCGTCTGGGAGGCTGACGGATTCCGCTTCGACACCGGGCCCAGCTGGTACCTCATGCCCGAAGTGTTCGACCACTTCTTCCGGCTGATGGGCACGACCACCGCCGAACAGCTCAACCTCGTGCGCCTTGACCCGGCCTACCGCGTCTACAGCGAGCCGCCGGCCGGCACCGCAAGCGATCCGATCGACATCCGCTCGGATCGGGAGCTTTCCACCCAGCTGTTCGAGAGCATCGAACCGGGTGCGGGCGCTGCCCTTGCCGAGTACCTCGACTCGGCGAAGGATGCCTACGATTTGGCGGTCACCCGGTTTCTGTACGACACGTATGAGACGACGGCGGGTCTTCGCGACCCGGCGCTGCTGCGCCGCGTGCCGCAGCTCGCTCCGCTCTTGACCACGACGCTTTCGCGTCACGTCGAACGCCGCTTCAGCGATAAGCGCCTCCAGCAGGTCCTCGGGTATCCCGCAGTGTTCCTCGGCGGGTCTCCGTACGGAGTGCCGAGCCTTTATCACCTCATGAGCCACCTCGACCTCGCGGACGGCGTGCTCTACCCGCAGGGAGGGCTCTATGAGGTCATCCGTGCCGTCGAGCGAGTCGCGCGAGGGGCAGGCGTGTCCATCGAAACGGGTGCCGAGGTCACCTCGATCGTCACGACGCCCACCGCAGGCGGACGCGCGCAGGCGACCGGAATCACGCTTGCCGATGGACGCCGCGTGGATGCCGACCTCGTCGTCTCGTCGGCAGATCTGCACTTCACGGAAACCCAGCTGCTTCCCGAGCCGCTCCGCACCTACCCCGAGCAGTGGTGGGAGAAGCGCACTCCCAGTCCCGGTGCACTCCTCCTGCTGTTGGGAGTCGAGGGCGACCTTCCGCAGCTCGCCCACCACACGCTGTTGTTCACCGAAGACTGGCGCTCGAATTTCGATGACATCTTCGGGGAGCACACCCGCATCCCCGACCCGGCATCGATCTACGTCTGCAAGCCCTCCGCGACCGACCCGACAGTCGCCCCCGAGGGCAGCGAGAACCTCTTCGTCCTGGTTCCCATTCCCGCGGACCCGAGCCTCGGACACGGCGGTGTCGACCGCGGGGGTTCGCCGCGGATCGAAGCCGCCGCCGATCGTGTCATCGCACAGATCTCCCAGTGGTGCAACATCCCCGATCTTGCCGAACGGATCACGGTCCGGCGCACTATCGCACCGGGCGACTTCGAACACGACTTCCACGCGTGGCGCGGTAACGCGTTGGGCCTTGCCCACACTCTGCGCCAGAGTGCGGTCTTCCGCCCGCGGAATGCATCCAAGAAGGTCGACTCCCTCGCTTACGCCGGGGCCTCGGCCCTGCCGGGGATCGGGCTGCCGATGTGTTTGATCTCAGCCGAGCTCGTCGTCAAGCGCCTCCGCGGTGACCGCTCCCCCGGGCCGATCGCTGAGCCGGCGGCTGTCTGAGATGCCGGGTCTGTATCTCCTGGCGATCCTGGTTTCTGCGGCGGGGATTGCGGTGATCGACGCGCGATGGCGGCTGGCAGCCTTCGCGGCGCCGGTACGGACGCTCGCGGCCGTCGGGATCGGAGTGATGTTCTTCCTCGCGTGGGATGCCGTCGGCATCCTCACCCGCGCGTTCATCAAGGGCGACAGCGGCCTGTTCATCGGGATTGATCTCGCACCCGAGCTTCCCCTGGAAGAGCCGTTCTTCCTCGCGTTCCTGTGTTACCTCGGGCTCGTGATCTATGCCGGTGCGCTCCGCTTTATCGACTCCCGCGCCACGCGGTCGAGCAAGGACAGGGCGGTGAACGAGCGATGACGTACGCACTCATCATCATTCCGTTCGCGCTGTTCACTCTTGTGGTGACGCTGCTGTCGGCGACCCAGCCCGGCATGAAACGGCGGATGCTGGCATCGACGATCAGCGCTGCTGTCCTCGTGGTCCTTACCGCAATCTTCGACAACGTGATCATCTCTGCCGGGCTGGTCGCCTATCCCGAGGGCACCTCGAGCGGCATCCGCATCGGGGTCGCACCGATCGAGGACTTCTCGTACGCGATCTGCGCCGCGTACCTCGTGCCTGCCGTCTACGTCCTGTTGCCCAAGGCTCGCGCGGGGGTCGACCGTGAACACCGCTGAACCGGCGCTCGGGCCCGGCAGAGTGATCCGCGAGCTCTTCGTCTCGTCGCGGCCGGTGAGCTGGATCAACACGGCCTATCCCTTCGCGGCGGCCTACCTCCTCACGACCCGCCAGGTCGACGCGACGTTCGTCATCGGCACCCTGTTCTTCCTCATCCCCTACAACCTGGCGATGTACGGGATCAACGACGTCTTCGACTACGAATCGGACCTTCGCAATCCACGCAAGGGCGGCGCGCACGGGGCAGTCCTCGATCGGCGGATGCACCCCATAACCCTGTGGGCTGCTGGGCTCTCGTGCGCCCCGTTCGTGGTCTACCTGGCCATCGTCGGGTCACCGCTGTCGTGGGTGATCCTCACGCTGAGCCTGTTCTTCGTGGTGTTCTACAGCGCTCCACCGCTGCGCCTGAAGGAGCGACCCTTCGCCGACTCGATCACCAGCAGCATCCACTTCTTCTCGCCCGCCGTCTACGGTCTCGTGCTCGCCGGAGCTACCTGGACGTGGCAGCTCGGACTCATCATCGTGGCTTTCGGCCTGTGGGGAGTCGCCTCACACGCCTTCGGTGCAGTGCAAGATGTCGTCGCCGATCGGGAGGCGGGGATTTCGTCGATCGCCACAGCCCGAGGTGCGCGATGGACGGTCTGGTTCGCTCTCGTCTGCTACGCCCTGTCGGGACTGGTCACGCTCGGCACGGCCTGGCCCGGCCCGCTGGCAGCGATCGCAGCAATCCCTTACCTCGTCGCAGTGTGGCCCTACCGGTCGATCCGTGACGCCGACGCCGAACGCGCAACCATCGGATGGCGCCGATTCCTGTGGATCAACCAGTTCGCCGGCTTCGTAGTGACGCTGCTGCTGATCTGGTGGTGGATTCTCACCGCCTGAGCGGGGCTTACTGCCCGCCCAGGGCGATGAGCTGCTCCACTGCCGCCGTCAGCCGGGCGTCAGCCTCGGCGAACGCCGTCAGATCGCCGGCCTTCAGCGCCGCATCCCGGTCCAGCATCGCCTGCTGGGCCTCCTGCAGCGCTGCCTGGTAGGCGTCGGTCGGCTCGGTCGGCGTGCTGGGCGTCGTTTCAGTCGGCGTCGGCTCGGGCGTCGGCTGCGTTGTGGCGCCCGGTGTGGGCGTCACGTCGCTGTCGCCGCCGGTGGCACCGGCGTCACCGCCGAACAGGGCATCGAGAGCCTCAGACAGGGTGTCTTCGAACGCGATGTCGTTACCGAACGAGACGAGAACCTTCTGCAGGGTCGGAAGCTTTGTCGCTCCCGAGGACTGCACGAACACCGGCTGGACGTAGAGCAAACCGCCACCCACTGGCAGGGTGAGCAGGTTACCGTTCAGGACGTCGGACTGCCCCTGCTTCAGCAGGTTGATCTGCGACGAAACCAGCGGATCGGCGTTGAACGTGTTCTGCACCTGACCGGGGCCCGGAACTGTCGTGTCTGCAGAGATCACGAGCATCCGCAGCTTGCCGTAATCGTCTCGCGCGGTGCCGGCTTCATCCCCGGCGTTCGAGTCGACCGCGAGGTACCCCATGAGCACGTTTCTGGCGTTCCCGGCCTCTGACGAGGGAATGAACGTCGTGAACATCGAGTACGTCGGCGAGGTCTGGCCGGGCATCTGCATCGTCAGGTAGTAGGGCGGCTGCAGCTCGGAGTCGTTCTGCGGGTCGTTCGGCGTCTCCCACGCGTTGTCGCGCTGGTAGAACGACTGCGCATCACCCACGTGGTACACCCCGAGGATCGCGCGCTGCACCTTGAACAGATCGGTCGGGTACCGCACGTGGCTCATGAGATCGGCCGACATGTCGGAGATCGGCTTGAGCGTCGACGGGTAGACCTTCTGCCACGTCTGCAGCACCGGGTCTGTCTCGTCCCAGGCGTACAGCGTCACCTTTCCGTCATAGGCATCGACGGTGGCCTTCACCGAGTTCCGGATGTAGTTGATGTTGTCCAGGCCGAACCGCTGCTGAGCGGTGTTCGAGTCCGAGATCGCTTCCTGCAGACTCACCGTCGACGAGTACGGGTAGTTCGCACTGCGCGTGTAGCCGTCGATGATCCACACGATGCGACCATCGACGACGCTCGGGTACGGATCGGAGTCCAGCTGCAGATACGGCGCAACCTTCTGAACCCGCATCGCCGGGTCCCTGTCGTACAGGATCTGCGACTCCTCGTTGATGTCGTCGGAGAAGAGGATCTGCTCGGACTGGAACTTCAGCGCATAGATCAGGCGATTGAAGACGCTCCCCACACTCGGGCCGCCGTCACCTTCGAACGTCGTCTTGACGTCGCCAGAGCCTTCCGACGAGCCGGTCGGGTAGTCAAGCTCAATCGGCGCCGTCCCTTCGGGGGCACCCACGATCGAGTACTGCGGCGACATCTCACCGAAGTAGACGCGCGGCTCGAAGTCTTCCTGGTTGGAGAGGAAACCCGAGGCGGGGATGCCGCGCTCGAGGAAGACCGGCTCGCCCTCGGTGGTGCGGTCGTTGCCCTTGGCGACGACGAGCCCGTAACCGTGGGTGTAAATGAGGCTGGTGTTCTGCCAGGTCTGCGCCGCGGCATCCAGCTGATCCACGTCCAGTTCGCGCACCGAGACGACAGTGTCTTGCGACTGGCCGTCGATCTCGTACCGGTCGACGTCGAGCGGATTGTGGAACTGGTAGTACGCGCGGTACTGCTCGAGCTGTCGCACGGTCGGCGGGATGATGGCGGGATCCATGATCCGGATCTGCGCCGTCGTGGCGGCATCCGAACGCAACTGTCCGGCTTCGGCGTCAGTTGCCGCCGAGAACTCCATCTGCTCGAGACCACTGACACCGTACGCGGCCTTCGTGGCGTCGATGTTGTACTGGTAGTACTGCGCCTCGTAATTGATCTTGTTCGGGGTCACCTGGAACGTGTTGACCACCCAGGGATAGCCGACACCGACAACGACGGTGGCGACCACGAGCACCGCGGTGGCCACCAGCGGATAGCGCCACCGGCCGATGATGGCTGTCACGAAGAAGAGGATCGCGACGACGATCGCACTGATCGCGAGGATCGACAGACCCGGGATGACGGCGTTGGCGCTGGTATACGCGGGGCCGGTAATGCGGTCATCGTTCTGCACCATCAGCAGGTAGCGATCCAGCCACAGGCTCACGCCCTGCACCAAGACGTAGAGTCCCGCGATCACGGCGATCTGAATGCGGGCGGACTTCGAGATGCGCAGCTCGCGCTGCCCGACCCGGACGGCACCGTAGAGGTAGGACACGACGACGGTGACGAGCAGGCTCACCAGCAGGACCGCCGAAACGAAGCCCAGCAGCGCGCTGTAGAACGGCATCGCGAACATGTAGAAGCCGGTGTCGAGATTGAAGATCGGATCCGTCACGTCGGTAGTGACGCCGTTGAGCCACAACCACGTCGTCTGCCATTGCGTGGAAGCGGCGAAACCAGCGAAGAACCCGAAGAAGACAGGGATACCCCACATCGCCAGGCGACGCAGCGGCTCGACGACCTCCTGGTAGCGATCCAGCTGCGAACTCAATCGCACGTATACCGGTCGCAACCGGTAGGCCAGCTGAATGGTGACCCACAGCGGAACGGCCATCCCGAGGAAACCGACGACGAACATGATCACGCGGGCCACCCACTGGGTGAGCAAGACTTCCTGGAATCCGAGCTGGTCGTACCACAGCCAGTCTGCGTAGAGGCTCGCAAAGATGAAGAAGCCGACGACGAGCGCGGCGATGATCGCGAGCGATATGGCGAGGATGCGGCGGGACGGCGAAGGCGTGGCCCTGTTCGGCGCTGAGGTCGTGGTCACCGTTTCATCCTAGGCGGCCGCTTCTGAGCGATCGCCGTACAGATGCCCTGATCCTGTTCGCTCTCAGCGACCCCGCCGACCGGTTCCCCGACTCACTGGCACGTCGGAAGCTGCGACAGGTCCCCGTCCGAGCTGATCGCGTCGAGGACGCTGAGCGCGTCATCGAGGGTCGCCACCGAGAAAACCTGCAGGTCACCGGGAATCTCATCGACGACCTCCGGACAGTTGGCAGCCGGAGCGAGGAAGTAGTCGGCATCGGCGCGCAACGCCCCCCACATCTTCTGTTGGATGCCGGCGATCGGTCCAACGGTCCCGTCAGCGGTGATCGTGCCGGTGCCCGCAATGTTCTGGCCGCCGTTGAGGTTTCCCGGCGTCAGCATGTCCATGATCCCGAGCGCGAACATCATCCCGGCGCTCGGGCCACCGACGTTGTTCAGCTGGATCGTCACGTCGATCGGGAAGTCGTAATCGGTGATGAGCGTGATCCCGATGATCCACACTGTCTCGTCGTTGACCGTGGTTGCAGCCGGCGTGACCTCGACCGTCAGTGGTTCACCATCCCTCAGGATGTCCAGGCTCAGCGGCGCCCCGCCGTCCTGCTGCACCTGCTCGCGCAAGGCAGCGGCGTCAGTCACGGGCTCACCGTCGGCGCGCAGCACGACATCGCCCTCTTCCAGGATGCCGTCCGCTGCAGCATCCTCGCCGACCGAGACGACAGTGACCTGCGTGCCGATGTCGTAGCCGAGCTCGGTCAGTGCCGCAGCCGTGGCTTCCTCTTGGGAGTCGACCATGAGAGCGGCTGATTGCTCGCTGCGCTGCTCGCTGGTTTGGCCCTCGGGAAAGACAGCCTCGATCGGGACGACGGCGCGGGAGGGGTCGAACCACGCAACAGCAAGGTCGAACCATGACGGCCGACGCTCCCGGCTTCCCGCGATCTGCACGGTCAGCAGGTCCAGGGCGCCGGAGGTCGGGTACGTCTCGGCTCCCGAGATCTCGATGAGCGGAACCTCTTCGCCGTCGCTCGTGCTGACGGTGCCGAGCGTGTTGTACACCGGACCGGGAAGCTCGATGACGTAGTCGGTGGGCAGGAACGACATCGCCAGCAGGGCCAGCAGCGCGACTACCAGCGCCCACAGTCCCACCCGCGTCCGGCGACTGATGGGTGCCCGCCGGGCAGGCGTCACCGATACGTTCTCGTCGAACAGCGCCACGTCATCCTCTCGGCCGTCGTTCGCGACCGGCGTAAGGCGATTCAGGTGGGGCCCGCGGGTGCGATCATTCGTGCGACTAGCGTAGATGCCATCCTCAAGAACCGGCTGAAAGGCGGCACCCGTGGCTGACGACGACCGGAACCCCGACGACGACCTTCCCGAGCTCTTCCGGCAGCTGTTCGGTCAGGCCGGCATGGGCGGCGACCAACTCGCCGAACTGCAGAAGATGGGGTTCGACCCCGCGATGATCCAGCGGGCCATGCAGCAATTGCAGGGCGCGATGGCCTCGGCCGGCGAGGGCGGGATCTCGTGGGATGCCGCGACCACGCAGGCGCTGCACATCGCGAACAAGGACGGCGCGGGCATCACAGCTGCCGACCGGTCGGCAGCCGACGATGCCTTCACCCTGGCATCCCTCTGGCTCGGCGAAGCGACGACGATCTCCGATCTCCCGGGTCCGGGAGTGACCATGACTCGCGGCGGATGGGTGGAAGCCACCCTGCCGGTGTGGCAGGAGCTGGCTGAGCCGGTAGCCACGAGCATCGCGGATGCCTTCACTGCGGCGCTGCAAGAGCAGTCCCCTCCCGAGATGCAGCAGATGATCGCCGGCGCGGGTCGCGTGATGCGCACGATCGGTGGTTCTCTGTTCGCCGCGCAGCTGGGGACCGTGGTCGGGAACCTTTCGACCGAGGTCGTCAGCGGCGGCGATGTCGGCATTCCGCTCCTGCCCGACGGTCAGGCCGCGGTGGTGCCCCAGAACTACGCTCAGCTCGCGAAGGATCTCGAGATCCCCGACGACCAGTTCGCGCTCTACATCGCCACCCGTGAGCTCGCGCACGCGCGGTTGTTCCGCCACGCCCGGTGGCTGCGACTGCACGTGCTCTCACAGGTATCGGACTTCGCGCGCGGCGTGCGCGTCGACACGGAGGCGCTCGAAGACCTCGCTGGCCGGTTCGACCCGCAGCACCCCGAGGAGCTGCGCGAGGCGCTGGAGAGCGGGGCGTTGCTGCCGGAGCGGTCCGAGTCGCAGCAGGCTGCCCTTGCGCGCCTGGAGACGATGCTGGCGACGATCGAGGGTTGGGTTGACGTCGTGACCGCGCAGGCCACGACGCGTCTTCCGGCTGCCGATCGTATCGCCGAGACCGTGCGACGCCGCCGTGCCGTGGGCGGTCCGGCCGAGCAGGCCCTCGGGACTCTGGTGGGACTCGAGCTCCGCCCCCGCCGCATCCGTGAAGCCGCCAGCATGTGGCGCGCGATCACGGATGCCGTCGGCATCGAGGCGCGAGACGGACTGTGGGACTCGCCCGACCTGGTTCCGACGGCAGCCGACATCGACGACCCGAGCGCCCTGATTACGCGGCTCGAGGCACGCGCGCGCGGTGAGGAGCCCACCCCCGACGAGTTCGACGACGCGCTGGCACGGCTGCTCTCCGGCGAAGACGGCAGCGGGTCCGCGGCGGACGAGAACTCCGATGAGGGCGGTCCGGCAGACGACGGTCCCGACGAGCGACCCGTCTGAGCCTGCGCCGCTCCTCCCCAGCGGCGCTGCCAGACGCGCGCGGAGATTTCTGTGGACAGCGACACCGCCGTGGCGAGCTCAGCCCAGACAATCGGGGAATGCTGCGCATCGACCCCGCCTATCCGCCGCTGTGGCGCACGCCGACGATGCTCCAGTTCGGAAGGAGCGATCGCGCACGGCTGGACGAGCCGGCGCTGTGGCAACTCCAGGTGATCCGCGAGCTGGGCAAGGGCATACCGGAGGTCGGAGTGAGCGCGCTCGCCCGATCCCTCGGGGTCGCGGCCGCCGATGTCGACACACTGCTCGATCGCTTGAGCTCGGTCATCGTGAGCACCGGCACCGCCCAGCGCGTCGGGGTGGAGCTCGCCGATGATCCGGCTGCCCAGTACGGGCCGCAGATCCGCGACGGACTGCAGGACCTCGGAATCGACGCGGCGCTCGGCACCTCGCGGGAGCAGGATGCCGTCGTGATGGTAGCTGCGCACGGCCTGCATCCTCGGCGAGCCGCCGCCTGGATGCGCGAGGACATCCCGCATGTCGCGATCGTGCTGGGTGCTGGAGAGGCAGAGGTCGGCCCGCTCGTTCTGCCGGGCCAGAGCGCGTGCCTGGGCTGTGTGTCAGCTCACGAACGAGACCGAGATCCTGCGTGGCCGCTGGTGGCTGCGCAGCTGATCGGACGCGGCGATCCGGCGGGCCCGGCAACGCTCGCCGCCGAGGCGACGCTCCACACGGGCAGGATGCTGCTGGCAGGTCGCAGCGGGCTCAGTCTGCGGCTGACGCTTGCTGCCGACGCCGAGCACCGGCTGTGGGAGCAGCATCCCGAGTGCTCGTGCGAATCTCCTGGAGAAATCGTGACGGTGAACGCCCCCGTGAGCCGGCCGGCCACGAGAGCGAGAGCGATCGCCGTGCCCGCGTGATGCCGACGTAGGCAAGGCGTCGCTCCTCGTCGATCTGATCGAAGTGGGTAGCGTATGCGATCGGTAGCAATCCTTCGGCAAGACCGACCAGGTACACGTGGTCCCATTCCAGGCCCTTCGCGGCGTGCAGGGTCGCGAGGGTTACGGCGCGAAGGGTGGGCTCGTCCTGTGCCCGGGCTCGGGACATCAGGTCGTCGGTGAAGGAGCGCATGGTAGTTCCGGCTGGCGCCTCTTCAGCCAGACGCAGGATCGCTGTGCGCGCCTCCCATGATTCGCGCACGGCGCCGCCCGCGGGGGGCGCCTCGTCGGTCATGCCCAGTGAGCGGAGGATGTCACGGACTGCGTCGACGAAACCTCTCTCCAGCGGAGCCACTGAGGCGCCGCGTAACGCCAGCACAGCCTGGCGCACCTCTGGGAGGTCGAAGAACCGCCGACCTCCCAGCACCGTCGTGGCGATCCCCGCGTCTGCCAGCGCCGCCGCGAGCTCCGCTGACTGCGCTCCGGTTCGATAGAGGACGGCGATGGATGCCGGGTCGGCGCCCGCCCGGAGCCGATCGGCGATACGGCCAGCCACGCCGCGCGCTTCGTCGGCCTCGTCGCGATACGCAGACACGGTCGGCGGCGATGGCGGTACTGTTTCCGCCGCCGCGGCAGTCAGGTGCACGGCCCCCGGGCGTTCTCGCATCAGCTCGTTCGCGACGGCCAGGACCGCGGCATCCGACCGATAGTTGCGATGCAGTTCGACGACGCGGGCACCCTCCCAGCGCCGCGGGAAATCGATGAGAAACCGCGGGTCCGCGCCCGCGAACGAATAGATGGTCTGGCTCGCGTCGCCGACCACGCAGAGATCGCGTCTGTCCCCTACCCACAGTTCGAGCAGGTGCTGTTGGAGAGGAGACACGTCCTGATACTCGTCGACGGTGAAGTGCCGGTACTGCTCCCGGACGGCGGCTACCACGTGAGCCTCGGTCTCGAGCATCCCGGCGCACGCGAGGAGCACGTCCTCGAAATCCATCTGTCGACGCTCGTCCTTGAGCGCCTCGTAGGCGCGGTGAAGCTCAACTGCCGTCGAGGCCGGCAGTCTCCCAACGGTGCCTCCCGCGCGGACGCGCGCGTAGTCGTCGATCGTGCGCAACGTGACCTTGCGCCACTCGATGTCGGCGGCGACGTCGCGCAGCGTCGGTGTGTCGAGCTCCAGCCCGATGCCATCGGCGGCGTGCGCGAGAACCCGCACCTTGTTGTCGATGATCGCCGGTGGCCGGTCGCCGGCGAGGGTAGGCCAGAAATAGTTGAGCTGGGCCAGCGCCGCGCTATGGAAGGTGCGGGCGGCCACCCCGTCGACACCGAGCGTCCGCAGTCTGCCCCGCAACTCACCGGCGGCCTTGCTGGTGAAGGTGAGCGCCATGACACGACCCGGCGAATAGGCGCCGGTGTCGACGCCGTGCGCGATCCGCCGGGTGATCACCCGGGTCTTACCGGTACCAGCTCCGGCGAGCACGCATACCGGCCCCCGCAGCGCCGTCACCGCCTCGCGCTGCTGCTCGTCTAGACCGTCGAGCGCGTTCACTGCTGCGCCGATCGGTACCACTGCTCGATGAGGGCCCGCGCGATGGAACTGGGCCCGGGAAGCTGCACATCAGACTCCCCGGCCAAGGCTGCGCCGATCTCGGCCCGATCAAACCAGCGGACCTCGACGATCTCCTCCCCATCGGCAACGGGGATCTCGGTGCTGGTCACCGCGCTGAAGCCCACCATGAGAGAGCGCGGATAGGGCCACGCTTGCGACGCCACGTACGTCATGTCCTCAATATGAACGCCGGCCTCCTCGAGAATCTCGCGCGTGACCGTGGCCTCGAGAGACTCGCCGGCCTCGACGAACCCGGCAAAGCACGAAAACCTCCCCATCCCCCAGGCCACGTGGGATCCGAGCAACAGCCGGGTTCCAGCGGGATCAGTCACAGCGACGATCACGGCGGGGTCGGTGCGGGGAAAGAGATCCTGTTCACAGAAGGAGCACCGCCTCGACCACCCGCCGGACTGCAGAGCGCTCAGCGAGCCGCAGCGGGGGCAATGGGCAGAGTCCAATAACCAGCGCCCGAGGCTCACCGCCGCCACGAAAGCTCCGCCGTCGGCGTCGCCGAGCTCTCCGCCGATGACCCGCAGCGGCGCCCACGAAACCCCGTCATCGAGGCTTGCCGGAACCTCGCGGAGGGCGAGAACCCAGCGGTCCGTGCCGTCGGGTCCGGCGCCGAGGAAGCCGTACTCGCCGTCGGCTTCTGCCAGCGCGGGGTCGGTGCTCGGCCACCAGTGCAAGGCGGTGCCGGATCCGGCCTCAGCTGTCACCGGAGCGCTGTCGCGGTGCACCGGAAGCACGAGGGCGGCGTCATCCGGCGCGGATCCGATCGTCGTTCTGCGGTGCTCAGCACGGTCGAAACCGCTCCGGGCCAGCGGCGGGACGGCGGAGGAGCGCATGGGAACGAGGACCTCCCTCAAGGGCGTGGCGCGACGGCTGCGGCGCTTGCCAGACCTACCCTGGGCACATGGCGCGCACCCTGTTCACTCTAGCCGCGGCGGTCTCAGCCGTCGCGCCGGATGCCGACATCGTCGCCGTCGCCCCGCTGACCGAGAACTCGACGGGTCGCGTGGATGCCGTGCAGGCGACGCTCGACACCGGGGCTCAGGTCGTCATCCGTGTGGCAACGGACCCGGAGGCGGGCGACGACCTCCGCGCCGACGCGAGGGCCTTGCGCGCGCTCACGCCCGGCGTGCGCGCGTTGCTGCCGTACTCGGCACCGGAGCTGCTCGGCGAAGTGCCCCTGGCAGATGACACGGCCGTGATCACGAGCTTCATCGCCGGCTACCGCGTCGACCCTGGCGAGGTACCCGCCGGCCCGGGCGTGGCTCCGGCACTTGCCGAAGCTCTGGCCGCAACGCATGCCCTCCCCGTGTCCTGGGCTCGCGAGGCGGGACTGGTGGTCCGGTCTGCGGAGCAGGTCAGAGACGAAGCGTCGCGTCTTGTCGACCGGGCAGAGCACACCAAACGGATGCCGCGCGCTCTCGTGTCGCGGTGGCGTCGCGCAATCGCCGACGATGACCTTTGGCGCTTCGAACCGACAGTGGTCTTGGGCGGCGCTTCCTCCTCGAGTTTCTTTCTGGACGACCACGGCGGGGTTCCCACCGTGGTCGGCGTCGTCGATTGGCACGCCGTTGCGGTCGGCGACCCGGCAGTAGACCTGCAATGGCTGGCTTCGGCACCCGCCGCCGCAGGCGATGTCCTGAACGCATACGTCGCCGCGAGCAGCCGAGCCCCCGACGGGCTGCTGCGGTCCCGAGCTCGACTGCACGCCGAGCTCGAGTTCGCGGCCTGGCTGGTGCACGGTCACGACGCTGACGATCGCTCGATCGTTGCCGACGCCGAAGCGCTGCTCTCGTCGCTCGCGGACACGGTGGGCGCCGACGATCTGGTCGTTCGTACGTCCTCGGGCATGGACGATGCCATGGCGGTACTGGGGAGCGTGCCCGATACCTCTGCTGCGCTCGCTGATGCCGATGCGCAGCCGGCGGACACCTCGATGCACACAGACGCCTACGACCCTGAAGAGTTGGCGATGTGGCTCCCCGCCCAGGACGATGGTCAGCTCGACGAGTCGTCTGATACACCCGAGGCAGAAGACGACTCTCCCGCTGCTGATGACGAGGCAGTGCCTGCACCGGAGAGCGAGGGCGAGAGTGCCGCCGCCTCCGAGCTCGTCACGGCCCCCATCATCCTTCCTGCATCGACTTCTCCGGCACTGTTCACGTCCGAGGACGGTTCTGACGCGGACGAGCCCGCGCGAGCCGCTCGCGCGGCGTTCCAGAGGTGGGCAAGCTCCGGTTCGGAGTAAACCCGGTCGGAGCGGATCGTGAGGTCGTCGGCGACGTAGTAGAGCACGACATCGATGTCTTCCAGGGGCACGCCAGAGCGCTTATGATACGCGAGGCGATACAGCGCGAGCTGCAGCATCCGATTGCTCCGATCGGCCGCCGTTCGCGGCGGGGCCCCGGTCTTCCAGTCGACGATCTCGATCCTTCCGCCCCGATCCTCGCGTCGGTAGACGGCATCGAGCTTGCAGATGATCTGCTCCACACCCGCCGCGCCGCGCAAGGACATATCGATCTCGGTTTCGACCTCGATCGGAGCGAGCTCGGCCCATTCAGATCGCAGGAACGCCTCCTGCAGTTGCCGCAGGGCGGCGTCCTCCGACTCTCCCGTCGCGGCCCCTGCATCCCCGCCGAGGTCTACGCCCTCGTCGTCGCTGAGGTCGAGCTCCCACAGCGCATCATCCAGGGATGATCCGCGGCCGGTCCGGCCCGACCGGGACTCGACCCACGCGTGGAAGCGTGTCCCGAGGGTCGTCGCGCGGTAAGGCCGCTCGGGCATGGGGCGGACGAACTCGTCGAGCGCCGCGCCGGTGTCGACGACGAAGTCCTTGAATCGTGAGGCAGCAACCCGGCGGGGGCCGTCGCCGACGGCACGGCGCAGCGCGGCACGCTCGTCGCGTTCTGCCAGCAGCTGCACGATCTCGGGATCGATGTCCGGCTCGACGGGCGGCTCTGTCTGCCACCGATCCAGAATGTGTCGCACCTGCCGCGCCGCGCGATGAACCCGGTCGGCGCGTGTCCCGAGCGGGTCCATGGGCCAGATCACGGCGGGTCCACGGCGGTCCTCATAGGGATTCGCACTGTCGTCAGTCGAGCCGGTGGATTCCCACCCCAGGGCAGCACCGATCTCGTCGAGGAAGACGCTGGGCGCGCGCTGGTCGCGCTGCCCTCCCCACCGCGAACCGGTCAACAGCAGGTCGCTGCGCGCCCGGGTGACCGCCACGTAGGCGAGCCGCCGCTCTTCACCGGCGAGGTGCTCTTTGACGGATGCCTTGAACTGCGTGATCGCGCTCCGTAGCGCCTTGCGGTCGGTCGCTTCCTCCCACGCAAGCACCGGAAGCGCCGCCCGGTCACCGCGGAACCGGTAGGGCAACGTGCCATACCCCATCCAGCCCTGCGTCGACCGAGGCCTTGCCGGCAGTTCGTCCTGCACCATCCGCACAACCGCGACGGCGTCCCACTCCAGCCCCTTGGCTCCGTGGATGGTGAGCAGCTGAACGACGCCCGGTTCGGGTGGCTCGGTCCGCGGCATGAGCTCGTCTGTCTCTTCGGCGTGGTCCAGCCAAGCGAGCAGGCTCGACAGCGACCCACGCTCGTCGACGGCGAGGAACCCCTGGATCTCGTCGAGGAACGATCGCAGCTGCGCGGCGGCGAGACCTGCCGGGCCTCGGGTTTCGTTGGCCGCGAGCTCGATATCGAGCAGCAGTTCGCGCTCGATTGCTCGGATGACTTCGGGTATGGGACCTCCGAGCACCCCGCGCAAGCGGTGGAACATGCCGGACGCGCCCCGAAGCCGCTCGACGCCGTCAGGACTGAAATCCGAGAGCAGTCCGCTGTCGGGTCGCAGCGAACGGATCCTGTCGAGCGCGTCGACGATCGATGGCTGCTCGTCGGGTCCGACCGAATCCCGCATCCGTGCCAGAACCTCCGGTGCCAGCGGAGTGAGGTCGGCCCCGCGCCGCGCGAGGGTGTCGGCAAGCCGGCGCAGCGCCGCAAGGTCCGACAGCCCGACCCCGAAGCGCGGACCCGAGAGGATGCGGATCAGCGCGGATCCTTGGCGCGGGTCATCGAGCACGCGGAGGACGGCGACGACATCGACGACCTCGGGGGTCGAAAGCAGTCCACCGAGTCCCAGGATGCGGTGAGGGATCCCCCGCTCGGCAAGCGCGTCAGCGAAGACCGTCATATGGCGCTTGGTGCGGAAGAGAATCGCACCCGAATGCGCAGCGCCGCCGCCGTGCGCCGACTCATGCTCAGAACGCAACCGCGCGAAGAAAGCGGCGACCTCTGCAGCTTCGTCATCAATCGTGTTCGCGTACACGTGCCCCACGTGACCGGCGGGGGCCCCCGGCCTGGACTCGAGGGGCGGGATGTGAATGCCGCGAGCGCCGTGGTCGGCAATAAGCGCGTTGGCGGCATCCAGAATGAGGGAGTCATTGCGCCAACTGGTCATGAGTGCCACGTGCGTGCAGGCGCTGGTGCGGGCGAAGGCTGCAGGGAAGGACGCGAGGTTGTCTGCGCTGGCGCCTCGCCATCCATAGATCGACTGATGCGGGTCGCCTACCGCCATGACCGCACCGTCGGCGAACAGCTCGGCCAGGAGTTGGGTCTGCTGGACCGAGGTGTCTTGATATTCATCGAGCAGCACCACCCGGTACTGACCGCGAACCTCGTCGGCGACCGATGGTGCGGCCGTCACGATCTGGAGCGCGCCCGATACCTGGTCTGCGAAGTCCACGGTTCCCTGGGCAGCCTTTGCCCGCGTGTAGTCGCGAACGAGCTCGGCAAGAAGCGGAAGCGCGCTCATCGCGGTGTGGAACTTCTCGATGTCGCCGGGGGATGCCAGCGCCGGGTTGCAGGCAGGTTCGATGCTGCGCGCGAGGCGGTCGCCGAACGCCGAGAGCTCGTCGAGGTCGACGCCATGGTCCAAGACCTCGCCGGCGAGGCGCTGCAGGCTGTCGACGACAGTTCCGAACCGGTCCTCGCGGTGTGCGAGCCGAGGATCGCGCGAGGAGATCACGATCCGCCGCGCAAGCAGCCAGGATGCTGACGGGCTCAGCAGCGCCGCATCAGGGTCGCGTCCGATCCTGGCGCTGTGCTCGCGCACGAGCGAGTCGGCGAACGCGTTGTAGGTCGATACGCGCGGGCGCAGGAGTAGATGCTCCGCATCGGTTTGGGCAATCGCCTCGATCCGGCCCTCGCGGGTCAGGGCATCGATGCGGGCGAGGCGCCGGTCGATCCGCTCGGCAAGCTCGCCGGCGGCCTTACGCGTGAAGGTCAGACCCAGGATCTCGTCGCGGCGGACGATGCCGTTGACGACGAGCCACACGACCCGTGCCGCCATCGTCTCGGTCTTGCCGCTGCCGGCCCCCGCCACCACCAGGACAGGAGACAGCGGCGCCTCGATGACGCGCTGCTGCGGCTCGGTGGGCGCGGGCAGCTCGAGAAGGTCGGCGATCTGCAGCGACGACAACCGCGCCACGGGAAGCGGGCCGCCCGATCCAGGTCCAGTCACGGCGCGCTCACCGGTTTGACCGTATGCAGCCGGCACACCGCGAAGTGATCATCGTTGCAATGAACGTCGGGGTATGCCGTGAAGCTGTGGGCAGCCATCGCCTCGGCATCCGCGACGATGCGCTCAAGCAGCGCGGACCGGGTGTCGGCATCTAGCGGCATCTGTTGCGCCATCCGGTAATCCGTACCCTTGAGAGTCTTCGAGAGCACCAGCAGGCGGGCCCCCACGAGCTGCCCCTGCTCAGCGCCGGGTACCGCTCCCGCTCCCACCGCGAGTTGATACGCCGCCAGCTGCGCATCAGTGGCCACCTTGTCATCGGACACGCGGGCCTCGGATCTCCCCGTCTTCAAATCGATCACGGCAACCCGTGGGTCGGCGTTCTCCACCCACCGCTCGACCCGATCGATCGACCCACTGATGATCGCCACAGTGCCGGCCGGGGGCGATCCGGGCGCGGTGATCGCAACGACGTTCGGGCCGTCGCTACCGGCGACGATCGCGATGCGAAAACGCGCTTCGGCGCCGGCCACCTCTCCCCCGCGGGCGGCGAACTCGCGCAGGTAGCTCGCCAGCCGGCGCGTGAGGGTCGTGGCCCACTGGCGTTCCTGCTTGGAAAGCCAGTCAGCTTCGAAGTCGAGCTCACCCCATCGCTCTTCGACGATGGCATCGAGCAGCTCGAACGTTCCGTCGGGAGCCGTCTCCATTGCGGCGTGCAAGATCGTCCCGAGGCCCGCCGAGAAGGTGCGGGAATCGCCGCCGAGCTCGCGGATCGCCCAGTCCAGCCCGCACTCCTCGAAAGCCTCTACGCGCGACGGCGAGATCGACACCGGCGCGCGATGCAAATCGTGGATGCCGCCCTCACCCGTGCGCTCTCTCACGCCGTACCACGAGGCCGGATCGGCGCCCGGCACGCCCGCCCGAGCGAGCGCGGCAAGCTGCGTGGCGGCGTGCTCGGCAACAGCGGGGTCTGCCGTCTCGGTAAGTTTTCTGCGGTAACCGGCAACGGCGCCGCGCAGCGTGAGCGGATGCCGGTCCGAGCGACGTGGCGGCGGCTCGGGGAGATAGGAGAACAGCGCACTGGGCGACTGATCCTCGTCGTCAACGGCCGTAACGAGGAGGCGCGTACCGGCCCGCGTCAGCGCACGCTCGAACAACCGCAGCTCCTCGTGCAAGACGCTCCGTCGGCGATCGAGAACATCGAGGGCGACGGGGGTCCCACCGTGGCGCCATGCTTCAGCCTCGTCTGCCAGCCGCCAGCCATCGAGGAGGCTCCCGCGCAGCCGCGTGTTCGGCCAGACGCCCTCCTGGACACCGGCGATCACGACCGCCTCGAACTCGCGACCCAGCGACCCCGCCGGGGTGAGAATCTCGACCACATCGCGACGCTGCGCCGCCGCGAGAGAGTCCTCCGGCACCTCACTGCCAAGGATGTCGGCAAGGAAGCGGGCCGGATCCTCATCCTCACGCTCAGCCGATCGCTTGGCTGCGGCGAAGAGGGCGACCAAGGCATCCAGAGATCGAGTGGCCTCCGCCCCCTCCGCCCCACCCAGGCGCGCCCGCTCCCGCCACGCACCAGCCAACTGCGACCTGTCCCACGCCAGCCAGAGCAGCTCGTGGGCGGAGTCGCCATGGGCTGCGCCGGCATGGATCTGCGCGAGCGTCTGCGCGAGCCGATAAGCAGTTCGCGCCTGTGGCGTGTCTATCAGCAGCAGCGCCGCCGGTTCAGCCATCGCCTCGGTGAGCAGCTCCGAGGCCGCACGTCGGGTCTCCCCCTCGAACTCCTGCGTCCGCAGCACGGCGCGCAGACGGCGCAGTCCGATCGCATCGAGGCCGCCAAAGGGCGAAGTCAGCGCCGCCGCCAGCTCCTCCGCGGGGCGCTCGACGGCCGGCATCATCCCCAGGCGCACCAGGTGCAGCAAGCCCCGCACCGCGGGCTCTTCCCCGAGCGGTCTTGCCGCACTGGCTGCGCGCGTCGGAACCTCGCGCGCAGCCAGCTCAGCCGTCAGCCTTGCGACCTGGCGCGTGTCATGCGCAATGACGGCGATCTCGCGCCACGGCAGGCCCTCGGCGACGTGCCAGGAGCGCAGCGTCCGCGCAATCTCGTCGAGCTCTTCGTGCGGCGACGCTGCCCACATCGTCGTGATCTCGCCGGCTCCGCCCGAGGCGACGGGTTCAGCAGCCGGCTCGACCGGGGCAGGTTCGGCATCCGGAGCAAGGCGGTGCTCTACCGCGCCCGCGGTTCCGATCGATCCGGCGACAGTGCGGGCAACCCGCACGAGGGCGGGACGGGCGCGGTACGGATGCCGCAGCACGAACCGATCGGTGAACATCGATGCCAGCCGTGCGAAGGTTTCGGGACCGGCACCGCGGAATGCGCCGGAGCCGACGTCGGGATCCCCGAACGCGAGCACGGCGATTCCCCGCACGCGCGCAGCTTCCAGGAGCGCCACCGCACCCCAGCTGAGCTCCTGCGCATCATCGACCATGAGGAGGCTCGGCATCGTGGTGACACCACCGAGCAGCAACGCCTCGGTGGCTTCACGGAGCACCTCGGCGGGGTCGCGATGGGCTGGGTGCAGCCGGTCGAGCACGTATCGATACTCACGCCAGAACGAGCCAGCCGCTGACCACACCGGGTTGGCGCGGTCGGCTCCCAGGCGTTCGAGGTCTTGCGGCGCGAGCCCCAGTTCGGTGGCGAGCGCGAACAGAGCTCGAAGCTCCGACCGAAACCCCCGGGACCGTCGCACCGCCGTGCCCAAAGACTCGGGCCACCGGGATGCCCCCTCAGCGGCATCCGCTTCGTCGCCCTCCAGAAGATCGGCGATGACGGCATCCTGATCGGGAGCGGTGAGAAGCTGCGGAAGCGGATCGCCCGCCGTGACGGCGCGTGATCGCACGATCTGGAAGGCGAACGACGCGACCGAGCGCGCCAAGGGTCCCGGGGTCGCGATATCCAGGTCGGCGGTGACCCGGTCGCGCAGGTCGGTCGCGGTCTGGCGCGTGGGCGTCAGGATCAGCACGTCATCGGCGCGAACATCGCCAGCGCGCAAGAGGCGGGCCGTTCGCGCGAGGATCGCCGATGTCTTGCCCGTGCCTGCTGCGCCAACCACCAGCCCGCTCGCATCTGCGGGCAGCGCGACGACCTGTGCCTGCGAGCGATCCATACCGACGACGCTACCCAGCCCCGAGGACATCACGGTGTCGTAGAGTTGCCATGCACCTACGACACCCGTCGCACGGGGCATGAGAAAGGCAGGAACGTGGAGATTCGCATCGGCATCACGAATTCGGGTCGCGAGCTGAACTTCGAGACGAACGATTCTGCCGCTGACGTGCGCCAGTCCGTCGCCCAGGCGCTGGACTCCGGCGCCACTCACGTCACCTTCACCGATGTGCGCGGCAACGCCTACATCGTCCCCACGGCAGGACTGGCCTACGTCGAGGTCGGCACCGAAGAGGCTCGCCGCGTCGGGTTCGTCGCCTGAGCTTCACCGCGCGGACTACGCGGCAAGTCCGAGGTCGTCCATCCGTCGGGAGTGCGCTGCCATGAGTTGCGTGAACACCGGCTCGACCTTCTGCTCGTCCTGCAGCTGAAGGTGCTTGGGTCGAAGGGCTGCGCGCGCAACCAGGAGCGTGTCGCCCACCAGGCGCCGACCCCACATCGCCAGCAGTGATCGCCATTCATCGTCACTGTCGATCGTCTCGGTGAGAATTTCGACGACGGCCTGGCGATCGGCATCCGCACCGAGGATGCGCGCCACACGACGACCGGTGTCTCCGTAGCTGGCAGCCAGCGCAAGGTAGAAGTCATCGAGCATGCCGGCGATGATGTGCACCGAGAGCATCGTCTCTTGCGGACGCACGCCGTGGGTGGCGCGGCGGAAATGATCGAGCGGTTCCCGGAAGGGCAGCATCAGCGCCGTCGGGTCGTCTCCGCGATCACGGATGACGCCAACGAGAGCCTCGTGCTTGGTCAGCGCCGCGCCCGCAGCCCGCGACAGCGCTTCCTTCTTCTCGAGCGACGGCGTCATAGCGATGAGTTCACTCAGCGTCTCGAAGAACCCGAGCTGCAGATAGGCGGCCTGCCCGAGGAAGACATCGATGTCGGGGGCGAGCTCTTCGAAATCAACGCGGTGGGCGTCGCCGAAATCGCCCCGGGACCGCAACGACAGCGTCGCGGCCAGCGGACGGCTCTTGCGCCAGAACTTCCAGTCGACCACGCACACAGCCTAGGGCCAGCATGGGCCGACCCGCCGAGCGAGGCCGCTCCGAGGGGTCATCCAGCGCCCGCCGGTAGACTGGGGCGGTCTCCGGCGTAGGCCCGGAGCCCCGCGCCTGCGGCTGAGTGAAGGGCGTGGATCCGACACCAGCGGCAGCACAGGCTGCCAGACAGGCTTCTATCGTGACGACTTTCGCCGATCTCGGCGTGGATCAAGACATCGTCGATGCGCTCGCCGAGCGCGGCATCGTGGATGCGTTTCCGATCCAGGAACAGACCATTCCGCTGGGCCTTCCCGGCCAGGACATCATCGGCCAGGCGAAGACCGGAACCGGCAAGACCTTCGGATTCGGCATCCCTGTGGTGCAGCGCCTCGGGCTCCATCCCGAGCCCGGCGTGAAGGCGCTGATCGTCGTCCCCACCCGCGAACTTGCGGTTCAGGTCTACGAAGACATCGACATGCTGACCAAGAACCGGCCGACCTCGGTCGTCGCCATCTACGGCGGAAAGGCCTACGAGGGTCAGATCGAGCAGCTCAAGGCCGGCGCGCAGATCGTCGTCGGTACCCCGGGTCGACTCATCGACCTGGCAGGCCAGCGCCTCCTGGATCTCTCGAACGCGACCGAGGTCGTGCTCGACGAAGCCGACAAGATGCTCGACCTCGGGTTCCTTCCCGACATCGAGAAGATCTTCCAGCGCGTTCCCGCCGTTCGCCATACACAGCTGTTCTCGGCGACGATGCCCGGGCAGATCGTGACCCTCGCGCGCCGGTTCATGAGCAACCCGATCCACATCCGGGCAAGCGACCCGGATGAGGGACTCACGCAGGCCAACATCCGGCACCTGGTCTACCGCGCCCATTCGCTTGACAAGGACGAGGTCATCGCCCGCATCCTGCAGGCCGAGGGGCGCGGCAAGACGGTGATCTTCACGCGGACCAAGCGAGCGGCGCAGAAGCTCGTCGACGAGCTGCAAGACCGCGGCTTCTCAGCCGCCTCCGTGCACGGCGACATGAGCCAGGAAGCGCGCGAGCGCTCGATGGCAGCGTTCAAGGCCGGCAAGAAGGATGTGCTGATCGCCACGGATGTCGCGGCGCGCGGCATCGACGTCGACGACGTGACACACGTGATCAACCACACCATCCCGGATGACGAGAAAACGTACCTGCACCGGGCAGGTCGTACCGGGCGCGCTGGGCGCACCGGTATCGCCGTGACCTTCGTCGACTGGGATGACCTGCACAAGTGGGCCCTGATCAACCGCGCGCTGGAGTTCGGTCAGCCGGAGCCGATCGAGACGTATTCGTCGAGCCCTCACCTGTACACCGATCTCGACATCCCCGAGGGGACGAAGGGTCGCATCGTGACAGCGCCGCGCACCGAGACCGTCTCCACGGCGGAGGGCGGGTCGTCGAACGGACGGTCCGGGTCGCGTCGGCGTCGCTCGCGCGGCGGCTCGTCGGGCTCAAGCGGATCGCAGGGCTCGTCGGGAACGCCGCCGCGCACAGCCGACGGTGCCGGCACGCACGACGGTGGGGGCGCCGAGCACCGCGACGGCACGACGACGCCGCGCCGTCGCCGCCGGCGCCGCGGCCCGCGCCCCGACGCAGCCTGATCTCCGCGTGATCGCGCGGGCGTTGCTCTCGAAACGGGGCACCCGACAGCGCTAAGGTGATGGCTGCGGCATCGCGCCGCACAAACCCCGAAAGGCTGTCATGCGATTTCTTGAAGCTGTGACGACGGGATACGAGTACCAGGGATTCTGGGGCTCGTTCTGGGACATCATCTGGTGGTTCCTGTGGATCTTCGTCTTCGTTGCATACCTGTTCGTGTTGTTCGCGATCATCGGCGACCTCTTCCGTGACCACAAGCTGAACGGTTGGTGGAAGGCCGTCTGGATCATCTTCCTGCTCTTCCTGCCCTTCATCACGGCGCTGGTCTACCTGATCGCCCGCGGACGCGGCATGGGCGAGCGTTCGATGAAGGAGGCCGAGCAGATCAAGCAGGCCCAGGATGCCTACATCCAGTCGGTCGCCGGTAGCGGGGCAAAGCACAGCCCGGCCGAGGAGATCGCCCGCGCCAAGTCGCTTCTGGACGCCGGCACCATCTCGCAGGCCGAGTACGACCAGCTGAAGGCCAAGGCCCTCGGCTGATCCGACGCTCACGCGAAGCGCCCCCGTCTCTTCTCGAGGCGGGGGCGCTTCGCTGTTCGCAGGGGTCGGGGTCGGCATCCGAACCTCGCAGAATCGCGCGAACCTCGCAGGATTCTGGCCCGAAAGTGCGGAGTTGTCACGATTCTGCGAAGGTGGTGGACCGCGGGCTCACAGGCACGCCCGGCTCAGGGGTAGACGGGAGCACTCCCTCGCCCGGCGGCGAGGATGCGC
>NZ_DBHD01000035.1:0-4282 GCF_002296025.1 Microbacterium sp. UBA837 | reverse complement strand
AGCTGGGGCCGCGACCGGCATCCTCATCCCCGTGACCTTCGGCGCCGCCGGCGACCTCTCCCCCGCTCACTCCGACCAGGTGATTGCCCGGGTCAACATCTTCAACTACGCCGGGGCGATCCTCGGAGCCGTCATCGTCGGTCTTCTTGCCGACGGTCCGGGACTTGCCATCGCATTCCTCATCCCTGCGGGGGTCCTCGCAGCCTCCCTCTCGGTGGTCCGCTGGTTCCGCACGGATTCGCGCCACGCTGTCGAAACGGATGCCGCGCGTGAGGCTCGATAACCTGAGAGCGTGAGTTCGCCCGACCGAAACCGCCGCGACACCGCGCGCGCGGCGCAGCAGCAGGAAGAGACCCTGCGGGCCCGGTGGGAAGAGACCCAGGAGCGTCTACTCACACGGTTCGAAGAGCCGATCTCGTTCGCGACGCGAGTCACCAAGCGGACGCTGGCGTGGTTTCCAGTTCGCGTGTGGCGCCACTTCCTGATCGCCAACGGATTCCTGCTTGCCGCCGGAGTGAGCTACCAAGCCTTGTTCGCGATCTTCGCCGCCGTCTACGTCGCCTTCGCACTGGCCGGGCTCTGGCTCGGCGGCAGCGAACAGGCAATCCAGAACCTCATCGACCTCATCAACCAATACGTTCCGGGATTGATCGACAAGGACGGGCCGATCACGCCTGATGCCGTGGCGGAGATCGCGACCAACTCGGCGAGCCTGTTCGGCATCACGGGTGCGATAGCTCTCGTGACGTTGATCTGGACGGCGATCGGCTGGGTGACGTTCTCGCGCCGCGCCGTCCGCGAGATCTTCGTCCTCCCCCCTGACCGGCGGCCGTACCTGCTGCTCAAGAGCGGCGATCTTCTGGCAGCGGCGCTCTTCGGCATCCTGCTGCTGATCGGCGGCGGACTCGGGGCAGTCGGCACCTGGGCACTGGATATCGTGTTTTCGCTCTTCGGGCTCGACACCGGATCGGTGTGGTTCTCGATCGGCGTGCGCACCGCGACCCTTCTCATCTCCTTCGCCATCAACGCCGCAGCCCTGGCCGCGCTCTACCGGTTCCTCACCGGCACGAGCCTGCGGTGGCGCACGATCTGGCCAGGAGCTCTGCTCGCCGGAGCGGCGGTCACGGTTCTTCAGCTCGGGGCCGGGTGGCTGCTCAGCTACACGCCGACGAACGCGCTGCTGGCCACCTTCGCGATCTTCGTCGGTCTGCTGCTGTGGTTCCGACTCATCGGCATCATCATGCTGGTCGGCGCAGCATGGATCGCGATCTCGGCCCGCGACGAGAACATCCCGCTCTTGGAGAAGACCGAAGCGGAGCAACTCGCTGAGGAGCACGCCGCGCTGCTGCTCGCGGCCCAGGTGCGCCTGCGCACCGCACAGGAAGCGCTCGATGCCGCCCCGTGGTACGCGCGGTGGGCAGCGTCCCGGGACGTACGCCGCGCCGAAGAGGAGCTGGCGGAAGTGAAGGCGTCGGCGCCGCCGACGCCCCGCGGACCCAGCGCGCTTGACGGCTTCGTCTGACGCACCGCGCGCCGATCACGAGCCGAACGACGTCAACCGGCTCAGCGCGAACACGATGATCGCCCCGTTGAAGAAAAACGAGATGACGGAGTGCACCGTCATGAGCCATCGGATGCGTGACGAGTACGTCTCGACATCCGATACGGCGAACGTGGTGCCGATCGTGAAGGCGAGATAGGTGAAGTCGACGATCGAGGGTTCCGGAGTTCTCGGGAACCGCAGCGGCGGCTCCGCGGCGGTGCGGTAGCGGTACATGTACCACTGGGCGAAACCCCAGTGCAGAAGGCCCCAGGAGAGCACCATCGCCCAGATCCCGATGAGGCGGAAGATGAGGCCGGTATTCGACCCGTCGTCTGCGATGACGACGGTGATGGCTGCGATCACGCCGATGAGGCTCGGCAGAACCGTCACCGCCACCAAGACGACGCTGACCCAGGCGCTCCGCTCAATCGCAAGGGACTCCGGAACGGGATCTCCGCGGTACGCGAGCACGGCGAGAATCACCATCGCGCCGACGGCATAAGCCGAGCCGGCGATGCACCACACCACGAGCGCCTCGATCGTGTCGTCCGCGATGACAATGAGTCCGGTTGCGGCGACGGCTAGCTGCAGTGCCCATCCGAGGATGAAGAACGTGGCGCGCCCGCGCCTGCTCAGGACGGCTCGTGCCACCGCGACCTCCGGGCTTCGCGACGTCGATCGCGCGCGCCGCGCGTCGTCTCGACGAGCGTAGCGCGGGACCGGGTGTCGGTGACGGCGCCTAGGCTGAAGCGCGTGCCCCGAACCGTCCGCATCGCCTCCATCAACGTCAACGGCATCCGCGCCGCTACCCGCAAGGGAATGCTCGAGTGGATCGACCAGGCAGGTGTCGACATCATGGCCCTGCAGGAGGTCCGTGCGAACGAAGAACAGCTGACGGCGGCCCTTCCCGGGTGGCGGATCGTGCACCATGAAGCGCTCCAAAAGGGCCGCTCCGGTGTCGCGGTAGCGAGCCGGATGGATGCCGGGGCCTTCCGGACAGTGCTCGGCCCAGAACCGCTCGACCAGTCGGGTCGCTGGATCGAGGCTGACTTCGACATCGACGGGGAAACGCTGACGGTGGTGAGCGCCTATGTTCACTCCGGCGAGGACGGCACCCCCAAACAAGATGCCAAGTACGCCTTCTTGGACGCGATGCAGGCACGGCTGCCCCAGCTTGAGGCCCACTCACCACTCGCGCTCGTTATGGGCGACATGAACGTCGGGCACCGCGAGCTCGACATCCGCAACTGGAAAGGCAACCTCAAAAAGGCCGGATTCCTCCCCCGCGAGCGCGCATACTTCGACCGCATCTTCGCTCCCGCGGGCTCCGAGATCGAATGCGTCGACGGATCCAACGGCACCGGACTCGGGTGGGTGGATGTCGGACGCCGCTGGGCCGGCGAGGTCGATGGACCGTACTCATGGTGGTCGAACCGCGGCCAGGCCTTCGACAACGACACCGGGTGGCGCATCGATTACCACCTCGCCACTGCTCCGCTGGCCGAGCGGGTCACGGCGTACCGAATCGACAGGGCACCGTCGTGGGACACCCGCTGGAGCGACCACGCGCCGGTCGTCGTCGACTACACGATCGGCGGGTGAGCGAGACGGCTGCCACATCGCCGCGGCCTAGGATTGTCGGGTGACCAAGCCCCGCCTGTACTCCGGAATGCAGCCCTCCGCCGACTCCCTCCAGATCGGCAACTACATCGGCGCGCTCATGCAGTGGCGGGATCTGCAGGAGGCCTACGACGCGTTCTTCTCGGTCGTCGACCTGCACGCACTGACGCAGCCGAACGATCCGGCCGAGCTGCGTGAGAAGACCCGGCGCACCGCGGCCCAGTACATCGCCGCAGGCATTGAACCGTCGAAGTCGACCCTGTACGTGCAGTCGCACGTTCCAGCGCATGCCGAGCTGGCATGGGTGCTCTCGACGCTCACCGGCTTCGGTGAGGCGGGGCGGATGACCCAGTTCAAAGACAAGTCGCAGCGGTACGGCCAGGATGCGACATCCGTTGGGCTGTTCACCTACCCGGTGCTCATGGCGGCCGACATCCTGCTGTACCAGACCGACATCGTGCCCGTCGGTGACGACCAGAAGCAGCACGTCGAGCTCACGCGAGATCTTGCCGAGCGCTTCAACGGACGATACGGCACCACCTTCCGGGTGCCGATGCCCGTCATTCAGCAAGACACCGCCCGGATCTACGACCTGCAGAACCCGACGGCGAAGATGTCGAAGTCGGCCGAGTCGGATGCCGGCGTGCTGTGGCTGCTGGATGAGCCCGCCAAGAGCGCCAAGAAGGTGATGCGTGCCGTCACCGACAGCGAGGGCTCGGTGCGATACGACCGCGAGAACAAGCCCGGTGTCTCGAACCTGCTCGTCATCTACGCTGCCCTCACTGGTCGGCAGATCCCCGCGATCGAAGACGAGTACGCCGGCCGCGGCTACGGCGACTTCAAGAAGGGTCTCGCCGACGTCGTCGTGAACGAGTTCGAGCCGGTACGGGCTCGAGCGCTGGAATTGCTCGATGACCCCGCCGAACTCGACCGGGTCCTGGCCTCCAACGCGGCGCGCGCTGAGTCCGTCGCGCGCTCGACGCTCGGCGACGTCTACGACCGGATCGGGCTGCTGCGCCGCGCCTGAGAACCCTGCGGCGCCGCCTCCTGCAATTCGCAGGCCAGAGTTCACTCGGCGGCACCAAAGATACCCTTCTGCAGGAGTTAGCGTCGCCTCCG
>NZ_DBHD01000032.1:6054-7262 GCF_002296025.1 Microbacterium sp. UBA837 | reverse complement strand
GAAGATCTCCGCCGGAAACACGAGTGCCGAGAACAGGATGTCTCGCTGGTTCACGTACTTCATCGTCAGCGCCACGCGCAGGTTCAGCAGCGTCGCCACCAGCGGCGGAATGAGCCACCAGGGCGAGAAGACGAACGCGTTGATCGAAAGCGATGCTGCCAGGAGCGTCAAAAACGCAACACGCACGAACAGGTTCGTGAGCATGCCGAAGTTCTCGAACCACCGGAGGCGCAGGTTCGGGTGGAAGGGCTGCCCCTTGGTGTCGCCGCGCTGGCCGGGCCACATGAGCTCGATCGCGCCGTAGGTCCACTTCACCTGCTGCGCGTCGTACCCCTTGAGGGTCGTCATGCCGCCCACGCTCGCCCGTGCGTACGGGCTGATCTTGGTGAGGTAGCCGGCGCTCTTGATCTGCAGCGACAGCAGGGAGTCCTCCACCTCGCTGTCTTTCACCCATGGCGTGCTCTGGTGGTTGGCGCGCATCACATCGCGCAGTGCCGCCGTCGAGAAGATCGAGAACTGGCCGCCGAGCACTGCCATGTTGCGTCCGCGCAGCAGATTCTGCAGGTTGAACGCCGCGAACTGTGTGCGCTGACCGGCGATCAAGAACTTGCCGATCAGGCCTTTGATGGGGCGGTCATCGATCGTGTAGATCGCCGAGATCCCACCGATCCGCGAGTCACCGACGGCCTCGGTCTCGAGGTACTCCACTGCCCGTTCGTCAGCGATGGTGTCACCGTCGACACCGAGCAGGTAGTCGTAGCCCTCGACAAGGGCGTAGCCGTAGTTCAGCGCACCGACCTTCTTGTCGGGGTTCTTGCCGATGTCGTGGATGAACACCTCGGTGAACTGCTCGCCGAGGTCGGTCACCACCTGGTGCGGGCCGGCGTACTGCGAAGCGATAGCAACTGTGGCGTCAGTGGTGTTGTTGACGACGACGTGGATGACGTCGGGCACGCGCGTCTGGTGCAGCAGACTCTCGAGCACCCCCGCGATCGACTCTTCCTCGTTGTAGCAGGGGATGACGCATCCGATGGTGGACCGGTGCACCGAGATGCGCTCCAGCACCGACTCGAACTCGTCAGTGAACTCCGCGTGCGAGGTCTCGACCTGCGCGTTCGGGAACCGGGGGTCGCCGTACGAGGGCTGAGCGTATGGCTGCTGGCCGTATGCCGGATCGGCGTACTGCGGCCCCGGGTACTGCTGACCCG
>NZ_DBHD01000032.1:0-5708 GCF_002296025.1 Microbacterium sp. UBA837 | reverse complement strand
CCGGGATACTGCCCGATCGCGGGCTGATTCTGCTGCGGGTACGGAGGAACGTACGGGGCTTCCCAGTGGGACATCAGCACGCTCCTTCCCTCAATCCGCGCGCCAACCGAAGTGCTGTTACCACACTGCTACACTCGGCTCAAGCATCCGGTCTGTTGTCGAAGAGCATCACCTCAGGTTTTCCTCAAGAAAGCCTCCGGTGAATACCCGAGGCCCCGAGAAACAGAAGCGCAGAATGAGTGTACTGGAGTTGTCTGCCGTCCTGGCGATCGCTTTCGTGATCGCCGCACCGGCCCTCATCCAGTTGCCCGGCAAGCCTCTCCCCAATGGTGGGCGCGCTGCCCGTCGGTACTTTCTGCGCTTCGCTGCCGCCGCAGCCCTGAGCGGAGTCGTCGCCGGCATCACATCCGCACTGGTGCCGGATCAGCCGATGCCGATCATCATCGGGGCGGCGAACGCGGCGCTCGTCGGCGGACCCGCCTACTTCTGGGCGGGGATGCGACAACTGCGAGACACCTCGATCACCCCCGGCTGGGTGGTGTCGGTGGCGGTCGCGGCCACCTTCATCGCGAGCGCGACAGTGACCGCCGTCATCGGGGGCCCGACCGACGGCTTCGTGTTGCGGCTGATCCTGGTGGCCGTCGGATGCGGAGGGGTCGCGATCGAGGCTTTCCGCCCGCCGGCGCGCGACATCGCAGCCTTCCGACTGATCGGTGTCATCTTCGCCGTCTACGCCGTGTATTCGGCGATCCGCACGTTCATGTTCTTCGCCGTCGGCGAGGACTCCCCCGCGTTTCAAACGGTGTTCTCACCCCTGACGGCATCAGTTCTCAGCATCCTGCTCGTGGTAACCCTCTGCGTGGCGGTGTGGTGGAGCGACCGCGCGCTGGAGACTCGAGCACGGCAGATCGAGCACCTCATCAATGCGCTGCGCTCAGACATCGCCTCCCACGGCGCGGTGACCGTCTACGACGTCGAGGTCCCCGACCTCAGTCTCATCCGCGCCGCCTTCGGTGGCCCCGCAGCAACAGCCGTGGATCGCGCTGCGGCGATGTCTCTTCACGAGCTCCTTCCCGACGCCGCACATCGCGGCCGCGTCGGCCGCCATGTCGTCGCACTTCCCGGAGACCAGCGGATCGAGAACCTGGAGAGCGTCGTGAAGGCGGCAACCGCCCACGCCGTGCCGAACCTCGACTACCGCGAAGCGATCGAGATCCGCATAACGCGCTACACGCTGCATTCCGAGGCAGAACTCGCCGCGGTCTGGCCCGATGCCGCCCCGACCGCCACGAGTGATCTCAAGACCCGGCCGGCAGGCGGCGTCGTCAGCTGACTCGGTCCGGCTCCCGCTCAGCCCTGAGGCGCGGTGGTCGGCTCGTTGGACACGATGTTCAGCGTGCCCTGATCGTTGTAGATCGCGATCGGCAGGTACTGATAAATCGTCTGTTGCGCGAACGAGGCGTCGTCGTTGGCGGTGCCCTCGACGTAGATGCCGAACGAGAACTGCAGCGTGATGCCGTACGTATCGGCCGGAAGCATGAAGATCGTCGTCTCGGGTACGAGCAGACCACCCTGATAGCTGTTGAGCAGCAGGCCGCGGTCAGAGCGCAGCGTGTCCGGCGGCACCAGCGTGCGCGGGTCGGCGGCGAACTGGAACGGCTGCTGCACCATCCCCGAGGTCTGCGCGGTCTGCGACGTGATCGAAATCGACGAAATGTAGACGCGGCGCTTCTGTGTCAACACCGCCTTGTCATCGACGCGACGGTCATACGCGTTGATCGCGAACCCGAACACCTTCTCATTGTTCGGCGTCCACTCGCGCGTGCGCTTCGGGTCGGCAGCCCACACATCGAGAACGACTTCCAGATCGGACGCGACATCCGTCGTGAGCGAGACAGACCCGTCGTACGAGAACAGCGAGTCGAAGTCCATCGTCGCCATTGTCGAGACCGGCTGCGGCACCGGCGTCGCCGTCGATGCTGTGCCCGGCGCTTCGCCCTGGATCGAATTGAAGGCCTCGGCGATCTGCTGGCATCCGGTCAAGGACGAGGCGCCCAAAGCCAGTGCGGCGGCACCGAGCACGACGCGGCGCACGACGCGCGACGATTGCGGGGCGGTGGCCATGGTTTCTCCTTGAGCGGGCCGACGTGCAGGGCAGCGAGGGCTGATTTTCCGCGGTTTTCTCGGGCTCATGGCGGGTTCCACAAGCCGGATGCGCTGGAAGTATACGATACGAACAAAGGCCTGAACTCAACGCTGTCTAAGGGGGAGCACAAGGTGAGCGCAAGAGACGCGCAATTCCGCGACGTCGACGGCGCGACAGTGCGAGTGAGGTCTATTTGGCTCACGCAGCTCTCCCTGGGCGTCTCGATCATCATCATCTCGGTCGTGTCGCTCGGTTACGAGCCGGAGCTGTTCACGTCGTGGCTCATGCTCACCGGTGTGGCGATCGTCATCCTGGCCACCGCCGTGACTCTCGTAACCCCCTGGGCGCGGATGCCCCGGTGGTTGCCGCTGGTCATCCCCTTCGCCGACATCGTCGCCGTCGGTTTTATGGCGGCATCCTCGATCCTGCCGCTCGGCTTCTTCTGGGTCTTCCCCATCATGTGGATCGGCCTGCACTTCTCGCGCTGGGCACTCGGTGCTGCTGTCGCAACCATCGCCGGTTCTCTTCTGATTGAGGCGGCGACCTCGGCCGAGCCCCCCGGCGCCGTGGAATTGTTCACTGTGCTCCTGGGCGTGACGTTCCTGGGGGTTACCGCGAGCATCACGATGCGCCAGACGCGCGCGTTCAAGCGCTTGCTCCTCGGCCAGACGCGGCGTCTCGAGACGACGCTCGACCGGGTCTCGAACGCCGAGCGCAGCACGATCGAGCTGATCAACGGCGTGGATGTCGGCATCCTCCGCTTCGCCCGTGACGGGTCTCTGCTCGCTGCCAACACCACCTACGACCGCCTCTACGGCACGAACCTCAACGACCCGAGTTCTCCCCCCACATCGGTCGAGTACGCGTCCCTGCAGGGGACGGCGATTCCGGCATCCGAGCGAACCTTCGCGCGTGCGCAGCGCGGCGAGATCTTCGAGGATGCCCGTGTCTGGCTCTTCGACGCCGAGGGCACCTGGCATGCCCTCTCCGTGACCACCATGCCGCTGACCTCGTCAGCCGACGACTCCGCGTCGACGATGCTCGTGGCCCACGACATCACCGCCGTCACCGAGGCCGAGCGCGAACGCGAACGTATCGCCGCGGTGGCCTCCCACGAGCTGCGGCACCCGCTCACCGTCATCATCGGCCACGCCGACCTCGCACTCGAAGAAGAGGACGAGCTGACTCCGAAGATTCGGGAGCACCTCGAGACCATCCTCTCGGCCAGCGAACGGATGCTGGGTATCGCCTCGACGATGCTGCAACGCTCACGCAGCGGGTTCACCCCCACCCAAGACCGCCGCTCCTTCGACCTCGTCCCGATGCTCGCCGCCGTCAGCGAAGCTTTCGCTGCGTCGGCGCGCGAACAGCGCGTGACGCTCGAAACCGATCTTCCCGCGCACCTGCGGATGGATGGCGACGTGTTCCGCCTCCGGCAGGTCCTCGACAACATCGTCAGCAACGCCGTCAAGTACACGCCGGCAGGCGGATCCGTGCGGGTCTCGGCGTCCCTGGATGGCGACACCGCCGTGATCGTGGTCACCGACACCGGTATCGGCATCGCCTCCGAGGACCTGGAGCACGTGTTCGACCCGCTGTTTCGCAGCACCCGCGCCCAGGAACAGGCACCCGGCACCGGTCTCGGGCTCGGTATCGCGCGCGAGATCGTGACCGCCCACGGCGGCACCCTCACCGTGACCAGCGAACTCGGTCACGGCACGACAGTGACTCTCCGCCTTCCCCGTTCCGTCACTCCGGAGTCGTGATGATCTTTTCCGCACCTGGTGAGTTGCCCTGGCCCGACCTCGACGGCGCGAACATCGGCATCGCCCACGCGACCATCGCGACCCTCGGCACGATCCTGTTCGTGGGGCTGGCCTTTCTCGCAAGGCCCCGCCGGTCCACCCTCCTGTGGTCGCTGACGTTCATGGGAATCATGGTGGCCTGCTACGGCTACCTCGCCGCGACCGCGGCCGAATCCGAGGAGTTGCGACGAGGGTCGATGGGTCTGTTGTTGGGTGCCCCGGCGCTGCTGTGGTCGGGACTGCGCGCCCACCGCAAAGTGCGCACCTACGCGTGGATCAGCGCTCTCGTCGCCGCCGCGTCGATCCTCGCGCTCCTCGCGCCGGGTGAGTCGGCCTGGTTCGGACTGGCCTACCGTGTCATGTTCTTCGTGTCCGGCATCTTCGGGGTGCTGTTCCTCCTCGAGTGGCGGCGCATCCCGGAACGGTCCGAGCGTCTGCTGTGGCCCATCGTCGTCGCCTCGGCGGGCTACGCGCTCGCTGGCGTCACGGTGCTCATCGGTGCCCTCTTCACCCCGCTTTCGACGGCTGAAGCTTTCGCCTCGACACGCATCTTCAACTCCATCGGGATGCTCGTCTACATGGTGTGCGCCCTCGTGTCGCTGGTGCCGTTGGTCACCCCGGGGTCGCGAGCGATCGAGTCGAGCGCGCCACAGGGCGACTGGGGTCGGTTCGTCGGGACGGCCCGCGAGCGTCTCGAACGTGCGGCAGCGCGGGATGCCGACACGTGGTCGCTCCTGCGCATCGAACTCGACGACGCCGAAGACCTGCAAGAGGCGGGAGGCCCGGCGATCTTCGGTCGACTCCTTCGCGACATCCAGGCGCGCGTCACTGCCGTCTTCCCGACGGATGCCGACATCGCGATCGCCCCCGACAGCGCAGTCATCGTGCTGATCTCTCGTCCCGAAGCAGTCATCCGGGACCTCGTACGGGATGTGCTGAGGCGAATCGCCGTGCGTGACCCCGCGGCCCCCATCACCGTGACCACCTCAGCCAGCATCGGCTGGGCAAGCGTCGCGACGGCAGGATTCGACCTGGACGCTCTGCTTGCCACCGCGGCCGCGGCCGCGGCTACGGCCCGGGCGCAGGGTGGCGACCGCTGGGAGCGCGTTACCGCCTGACCAGAAACGCTACTGCCCTACCCGACACCCACCCCGCCGAACCCACACCTTCCGCGCCGAGCCCACACGTCTGGCACGCCGAAGCGTGTGGGGTCGCGCGCGAACGTGTGGGTTCGCGGATCGGAAGCGCTACTGCTGCGCGATCGCGATGGTGAGCGTGTCGGATGCCGTCTGCTTCGCGTATTCGTTCGAGGTCGGGGTCGTCTGCACGAGGAAGTCGTACGTGAACTGGACTGTCACCGAGATCGCGTTCGACGGCACCGGACCGACGGTGAAGTTCTGTGAGTAGCTGTAGGGCGAGAGCACGAGATAACCGGGGTTGACGCTCGCAGCATCCACCTGCGGATCCAGGGGAGCAAGGTCTCCCGTGTCGCTCTGGGGCACCGCGACCATCGTCGCCCGCTGCAGGTAGACCTTTTGGCCGTCGTTGGGCTCAATCGTCGTGATCAGTGACAGGCTGATCGGCTTGAGCGCGTCGGCTGTCCACTTGTCCATCGACAGCGTCGACCAGTAGTCGACGGTTGCCTTCACGGCTCCGGCCTGGAGGTCTCGCTGCGTTGCGCCGCTGGACAGATCGTTCTTCACCGGCGGGGCGACGGTCTGCCGGGTGGAGGTCGGCGTCGGACTCGAGGTCTCGTA
>NZ_DBHD01000068.1:9539-11467 GCF_002296025.1 Microbacterium sp. UBA837 | reverse complement strand
CTCGTGCGCGAGATGATCGCGCATCCGCGCCCCGAGGTGGTGGGGCTCGGTCAGGACGATCTGACCCCCGAGAACACGGAAGATCCGGGACGGTTCGTCGAGGCTTACGAACTGGCTCGCGAGCACGGCTTTCTGTTGACGGCGCACGTCGGTGAGACCGACCATGCGACCCCGGATGCCGTCCGCGTCGCCATCGAAGAACTGGGCTGCGACCGGCTCGACCATGGGTATCGCATTGTGGACGACCCGGAGATCGTCGCGCTGGCCCGCGACCGCGGTATCGGGTTCGCTGCGACGCCGCTGTCGACGACGATCTGCTCGGGGTGGACGATCGACACCGATCACCGCATCCGTCGCATGATCGATGCGGGGCTCGCGGTGAACGTCTCGACCGACGACGCGATGTTCTTTCGCACCGACATCGGCCGGGAGTACACCGAGGGGCTCCGCCTCATGGGGGTGACGGCAGACGAAGCCAAGCAGATCGCCCTCAACGGCATCGATGCGGCCTTCTGCGACGACGCTCAGAAGGCGCGGTTGCGGGCGGACTTCCGCGCTGCCTTCCGGGCGCTGGATGCCGCTCTGGAACCTTAGGCAGCCCAGCGGATAGACGAGGCCTGGTCGTTCATGGCGCTTCCGACATACGACGAGTTCGTGTAGTAGCCGCAGGACGATCCGCCGTAGTTCGTGTTCGCGAAGATGGCTGTCCGGCAGTTTGAGTACGACCGGAACGATGAGATCCGGTTGTCCCAGCCGATCGAGCCGAGGTTCGTGTAGCCGTGTGAGTACCCGTAGCATCCGTTTGGCTGACGCTGGCGACGTACGAGGCACCGTCGTAGCCGGAGTTCTCGTAGAAGATCCCGATGACGGTGCTCGCGAGAGCGACGACCCCCGCGCGGGCATCGCGCGTGGCCTGCCGCTTGACGTCCGATCCCACCGCGCCGTCGGGAGTCGAGATCGCGATGCCGTAGGCGTCGTAGACGGCATTCGCGAGGTCGGCGGATGCCGCGACACACAGCGATCGTCCGGTGTCGAGCTCTTGCCAGCAGCTCTGGGTGCGGTCGGGGGTGCCGGCGCTGGCGGCAGATGCGGTGAGGGCTACGCTGCCTAACACGAACAGGGCGGTGGCGACGGCGCCAAGTGACTTTCTCATGTCGGTGGCTCTTTCTCGGGTGCG
Source organism: Microbacterium sp. UBA837 (assembly GCF_002296025.1). Classification (NCBI taxonomy): domain Bacteria; kingdom Bacillati; phylum Actinomycetota; class Actinomycetes; order Micrococcales; family Microbacteriaceae; genus Microbacterium; species Microbacterium sp. UBA837. Next base: position 10,290 of record NZ_DBHD01000068.1, on the reverse strand, counting down.
ACGGATGATGGAGCCAGGTTCCCAGGAATTGCGGTCGGCGCACCAGAGCGCTTTTTGCTGGTAAGGCCGGACCTCTCCCGCACCACCAGCGAATGGGAACCCGCCGCGGGGGAGAATAGGACGCGTTTGATCGGTGCGCATCGTCGGAAGGAGCCTCGAGTGGTCGATTCCGCACAGGCCTTCCCCAGTGCGTGGGGACGCTGGTCGGGCGACTACCCCCGTGACGACACCGCCCTCCTCGACCGGCTGCGAGCCGGCGACGATTCAGCGCTGAGTGCGCTGCACGAACGGCATGTGCGCGTGGTGCACGGCGTCGTCACCGACCTCGTTGCGGCACAGCCCGACGCCGAGGAGGTGACCCACGACGCGTTCTTGACGCTCTGGCGCAAGAGCCGGCGGATCACGTTCGTCGGCGCCTCATGCTTGCCATGGCTGGTGGTGACAGCCGATACTCGTGCCAGGGAACTCGCGCACCCTGACCGGTCTAGCCGGAGACACCGCGCCGCCGTCGACACGCTAGATCGCGCGGGTGAGCTCGCCGATTCTCGGGGGTCGGATGGATGGCGGGAAGTTCAGCGGATCGTCGCGACGCTGAGCTGGCCCGATCGGGAGGTATTTCGGCTCTGCGCCGTCGACGGGCTCAGCTATCGACAGGCCGTACGGCGGGTGTCGGACTCTGTGGGGGATCGGAGGGGGCGATGACGGCAACGGGGCCGGACTTCGACCGGATGCGGACAGTGCTCATGCACGA
>NZ_DBHD01000068.1:6581-9141 GCF_002296025.1 Microbacterium sp. UBA837 | reverse complement strand
GCTCGTTGCCGCGACCACCGCGGGGACGCTGCTCGCCCTGGCTTCAACGGAGTTGCGTCAGAACTCGGCATCCTGCTTCGAGGCGGCATCCCTCGACAGCGTCGTGCAACAGGTGGGCGACCCCTCGGCTGCGGGGGAAGATCGGGTCTCTCGGGCGATCGACCTCTGCGCATCCGTCTGGAGCATCGGCCTCATCGGTGCCGGGCTCGACGGGCCCCCACCGAACGACGGGCAGACCTACCCGGTGCCAGACCTGTTCGTCTGCGTACAGCGGGATGACACGCTAGCGGTGTTTCCCGAGACCGCGGGCGTGACCTGCGACGACCTCGGACTTCGGGCGGCCGACTGACTCGACCGAGCGCGCGTCAGGCTTCTTCGGTCGCGCCTTCGCGCGGGCCTAGGCCGCCGCAACCCGCACCACGGCGCGACCGACCGTAGAGCCGAGCTTCTTCGGTCGCGTCTTCGCGCGGGTCTGGGGCGCCGCTACCCGCACTACGGCGCGACCGAACGTGTGTCAGGACTTCGAACCGGTGAGGGCGAGCGCGCCGCCGAGGCCGATCATCATGACGCCGCCGGTGGCCGACAGGGTCGAGATGCGTCGGGGTGAGCGAGCGAACCATGCGCGTGCGGTGCCCGCGGCAAGGGCCCAGATGCTGTCGGATGCCAGCGCCAGCGCCTCGAAGACGAGACCGAGCAGCAGGAGCTGCAGCCAGACCGGGCCCGCCGTCGGATCGACGAACTGCGGGAGCACCGCGACGAAGAACGCAATCGTCTTCGGGTTGGTGAGGCCCACGATGAAGCCCTCGGCCAGGAGCCGACGCGTGCGGGTCGGCCGCTGCTGGATGCCGGGGATGTGCGCGTGGCGGTGGCGGATTGCCTGGATGCCGAGGTAGACGAGGTAGAGAGCGCCGGCGATCTTGATCACGGTGAACGCCACGACCGACGAGGCGACGATCGCGCCCACGCCGAAAGCGACAGCGATGACCGCGGGGATCGTGCCGAGCGCGTTGCCGACGACACTGAGGACGCCGGCGCGGCGACCCAGCGCAATGGCGCGGCCGATGACGAACAACACGCTGGGGCCGGGGATCACGATGATCACCAACGACGTGAGCATGAACGCCACCAGGTTCTCGATCGGGATCATGAACGAACGTTAGCGGGTCGGTGTTTCGGGCGGAGTACGCTCGCGCCAAGGCGGTGCGAGGCCGGAGGGGGCAGGATGTCGGCATCCGACGAGCGGGAGCAGCTGGCGGCGCGGATCCGCGGGATGATCACGGATGTCGACGTCCGCGAGATGCGCATGTTCGGGGGCGTCGGATTCATGGTGCGTGAGGCGCTCGCGATCGTCGCGGAGCGCGGCGGCAGCGCGTTGGTGCGGACCGACCCGGTGAAGCGAGACGAGCGCCTGGCGCGCGGTGCGATCCCCGCCACGATGGGCAACGGCCGGGTCATGGGCGATGCCTGGCTCCGGGTTCCTGCCGAGCGGTTAGCCGACGACGCCGAGCTCGCGGACTGGGTTGCCATCGGCATCCATGCGGGCGATGTCTTGCGCGGCGAGGCCTAGCGCGAGTCGGGTTTCATTCGGTCGCGCGCTATTGCGGGTGCGGATGCAGGGTGCTCGCGTTTTGGCGCGACCGAAGTGACTCCGCGGGATGTCGTATGCCGCTGCAACGGTGGATGCACGATGACTCCTCTGTCGCACTCCTTCGACTGGCGCGGCCGCAGTGTCGCCTGGGATCGGCTCGGCGACGGGCCTCCGCTCGTTCTTCTCCATGGCACGCCGTGGTCGTCAGAGCTCTGGCGTCCGATCGCACGCGTGCTGGCGCGAACCCACACCGTCTACCTCTGGGACATGCCCGGATACGGACAGTCATCGATGCATCATGACCATGCGGTCGACATCGGCGTGCAGGCCGAGCTGTTCGCAGCGCTGCTCGAACACTGGGGTCTCGAGCGACCGTGCGTGATCGCGCACGACATCGGCGGCGCGGTAGCGTTGCGGGCCCGGCTGTGCCACGGCGCGCGCTACGCCGCCCTTGCGCTTGTGGATGTCGTCGCCCTCGCGCCGTGGGGGTCGCCGTTCTTCCGTCTTGTGCGCGAGCACGCAGAGGTCTTCGAGCAGATCCCTCCCGCCATCCATCGCGGCATGGTCGAGACCTACATCCGTGGTGCGAGTGCTCGGGGGTTGCGGGACGACGACCTCGCGATGCTCGTCGAGCCGTGGACGAGTGAGGCGGGACAGGCTGCGTTCGTACGGCAGATCGCGCAGGCATCCGAACGCTTCACCGACGACATCGAGCCGCGCTACGGTGAGATCGACGAGCCGGTGCACATCGTGTGGGGGACGGCTGATGCTTGGATTCCCATCGATCGCGCACATCGCCTCCAGCGGGCCATCCCCCACGCCTCCCTCACCCTGATCGAAGGCGCCGGTCACCTCGTGCACCTGGATGCTCTGGCTGAGCTCGCCGGCGACCTCGTGCGCTGGGCTACCGCTACTCGTTGAGTCGCGCCGTTCTGCGGGAAATCATGGCTGCAACCCGCACGATGGCGCGAC
>NZ_DBHD01000068.1:0-6249 GCF_002296025.1 Microbacterium sp. UBA837 | reverse complement strand
GGCGCGACCGAACGGTGGAATCAGTCCGCGGCGATGAGCTCGGCGGCGCGCTCGGCGATCGCCACGGTCGGGGCTTGCGTGTTCGCGGTCGGGATGATCGGCATGACCGAGGCATCCGCAACCCACAGCCCCTCGAGTCCGCGCACCCGCAGCCCAGGGTCGACGACGGCGAGCTCGTCGGTGCCGATACGGGCGGTGCCGACGCCGTGGAAGAAGCTCCCGACGTTCTCGCGCACGAACTGCACGCGCTCGGCGCGATCGGTCATCGACGGCGGAGGCGTCAGCGGTTCCGGATGCAGGTCGGCATACGCGGGACCGGCGACAAGCTCTTGTGCGACATCCATCGCCTCGACCATCGCGACGAGATCCTTCGGGTCGGCGAGGTAGTTCGGCTGGAACTCGGGCGGCACGGTCGGGTCGGCCGACCGCACCCGCACCCACCCGACAGAGCGGGAGCCGTAGAGCCCGGGCACGAGCGCGAACATCTGATCGCCGCCGAGGTCGTAGCGCGCGTGCAGGGCCTCATCGCCGCGGGAACCGTGCGCGATGACCGTGTGCAGGTCGGGTCCGCGCTCGGCGTAGGAGCTCCGCCAATTGAGCATCGTCCCGCCCCCGTTGCCGATGACCGGCCCGAGTCCTTCGCGGGCGCGGAAGTTCACGCCCAACACGAGCGGATGGTCTTGGAAGTTCTCTCCGACGCCCGGCAGCGCATGGCGGGGACGGATGCCGACAGCCGCCAACCGGTCAGGATCACCGATCCCCGACAGTTGCAGCAGGCGCGGGGTGTCCATGGCGCCGGCGGCCAGCACGATGCGGTCCGCGGTCGTGGTCACTTCGCGTCCGTCGATCAGGTGCGTCACGCCGGTCGCGCGGGAGCCGGTGAGATCGATCCTGTGCACGGGGCTGTCGACCAACACGTCGAGGTTCGGCCGCGCCAGCGCGGGTTCGAGGTAGGCGCGGGCGGTGCTCCAGCGCTCGAACGATCCGTCGTCGCCCTCGATGGCGTTGTAGTCGGCGAACACGGCGCCTTCGTTCGACGGGCCGTTGGCGTCATCCAGCACCGGCAGTCCGCGCGCGGCTGCGGCATCCAGGAGCGCCGTCGCGATCGGATGCACGCGCGAGAGTGGCGCGACCCGCACCGGTCCGTGGAGCCCGCGGTAAGCGGGGTCACCGCCGGGTCGAGTCTCGGACCGCCTGAAGTAGGGAAGCAGGTCGTCGTATCCCCAGCCGGTGGCGCCGGCATCCGCCCACGCGTCGTAATCGGCGCGGGCGCCGCGGTACCAGAGCATCGCGTTGGTCGACGAGCTACCGCCGAGCACCCGCCCGCGCGGCATCGCGATCGAACGCCCCAGCACATGCGGGGTCGGTGCCGATCGGTAGCCGTAGTCGAGACGGCCGCCGATGAGGGCATCCCAGTGTGCGGCATCCAGAATCTCGCGCAGCCCGCGATGATCGGGGCCCGCCTCGATCAGCAGGACGCGCGCGTCGGGGTTCTCGCTCAACCGCGCGGCCAGCACGCACCCGGCAGCGCCGGCGCCCACGACGAGGTAGTCGTAGGCGCCGGTCGGGGCCGTGACGACGCCCATCAGCCGCACCCCATCAGTTGTGCTCGCTGGGGCCCATGATCGTGATGCCCTCGATCTTCTCGACGTGGCGAACGAAGATGTACTTGTCTTCGCGGCCGTCCGAGTGCTTGCGCTTGATGCCGGGCTGCAGGATGCCGTCGGTCTTCGCGACCACGATGTAGGGCTCGGTCGCGGCAAGGCCGGCGGCGCAGTGCGCGTCGAACTCCTCGAGCGTGTGCGCCGTGAACGCTTTCTCGACCCCGGCGCCGCGGGCGATCGCGGCGAGGTCGACGCGTCCCTTCGCGGTGTGGGTCGCGGGTCCGCCGATCGACTGGTACTGCTCGTTGTCCCACACGACGATGAAGAGGTTTTCGGGCTGCTCGTTGCCGAGGGTCGCGAGGATGCCGAGATTGAACAGCAGCCCGCCATCCGTGTCGAGCGAGACGATCTGGCGGTGGGGCAGGCCGACGGCCAGGCCGAAGGCTTCGCCGCTGACGCATCCGAGTTGCTGCTGGAACAGGCTCGCCTCGCGCATGTGCGGGGCGGCGTTGTACCACTCGTCGACGGCGCCGCCGAGGGACAGGATGACGAGAGCGTCGTCGGTGAGGCGCTTGCCGAGAAGCTCCATGGCCTCGAATCTGCTGTAGCTCATCGGACGAGCCCTCCTCCCAGGACGACGGCGGCGTGGTAGTACGACGAATAGGCGGTTTCGTAGGCGTCCACGACCGCCTGCTCGACCTCGTCGACCTCACGCACGATGCGGTACGGGGTGCGCAGGGCTCCGAGGAGGGGCTCCATCGTGATGCCGTGCGGGATCGCCCACCAGTTGTTTTCGCCGAGCTCGCCCCGGTAGCTCATGATCATGACGACCGGGATGCCGGCGCCCAGGCCCAGGCGCGCGAGGTGTTCGGTCGCGGCGCGCAGGCCCGAGTTCTCCATGACGAGCACGGCGCGCTTGCCCGAGAGGAACACGCCCCCGGCGATCGCGGCGCCCTCGCCCTCGTTGGTGACGGGGATCGTGCGGATGTCGGGGTCGGCATCCAGCGCGGGGTACAGCTCCTTCAGGAGCGAGTCGGGCAGGTAGGTCGCGACGGAGACCCCGGCGCGCTTGAGCCCGCGGATCACCGCCTCGACGGCTTCGGCTTTCATACGTGCAGTCCTTCGGGTTGGGGTTGACGTCTCGGCGGGGTGGTGTTTCTGCAGTCCCCCTTCGCTTGCCGCAACACGCCGTGCGCTGCTGGGTCGCGGAGCGGTTTGGGGCAAACGAGGATGGGGTGTCTGGACTGGGGTCTCGGTCGTGCCATTTCGTTTGCCGCAACACGCCGTGCGCTGCTGGGGCGCGGGGCGTTTTGGGGCACACGAAGGCGGGTCATGTCGCGGCAGCGAGCGGCGCGGTGACGGATGCCTCGGCTGAGGCATCCGTGGCGGTAAGCCGATGCGCGCGGTGGGTGGGGGCGAGGCGCGGCGAGCCCGAAAGCCGCTCGCGCAGGGTCGCGCCCTCCGGGGTTCCGGCGCGCCCACGCTCGATCAGGATCGGAAGCACCAACTCGATGAACGCCTCGTACGACGCGGGTCCGCCGAAGGTCGGTTCGAGCATGATGCCGTCGATGCCGGATCCGTCGACGATCGCGATGATCTCGTCGGCGACCTGCTCGGGCGATCCGGTGATCTGGAACCCGCGGATCGCCTTCGTGCGGAACTGGTCGAGCACCGCCCGCACCCGGATGTCTGGATTGGTGCGCGCGTACCGGTTGATGAGGGTCTGCCCGAGGTCGGTGTGCAGGTCGGCGACGCGGGTGTCGGGGTCGATGCCGGTGAGGTCGATGCCGGTGATCCCGGCGAACATGACCGCCGCGTCATCCAGCCCCAGCACCGATTCGTACTCGGTCCGAAGCGCCTGGGCCTCTGCCTCGGTGGCGGCGACAGTCACCGTCATCCCGGTGATGACCTTGACGTCTTCGGGGCGGCGGCCCTGCGCCACGGCCTGCGCGCGGATGTCGGCGACGTGGGCTGCGGCGGTCGGAATCGACTGCCCCTGGATGAACACGGCCTCAGCGTTGCGGGCGGCGTACGCCCGGCCGCGGTCGGAGGTCCCGGCCTGGAACAGCACAGGCGTGCGCTGCGGCGTCGGCGGCACCGCGAAAACGCCCTGCGCCCGCTGATAGGTGCCGTTAACCTCGACGCGGTGCAGCATGCTCGGGTCGGCATACACGCCGCGCGAGCGGTCGCGGACCTCGGCATCCTCGTCCCAGGAGTGCTCCCAGAACCGTAGGCACGTGTCGAGGAACTCGTCGGCCGCGTCGTACCGCTCGTCGTGGCTGAGCTTCTGCGTCACGCCGAACAGCTCGTCGGTCGTGGCCTGCGACGACCCGGTGACGACGTTCCAGCCGATGCGGCCGGCGGTGAACCGGTCGAGCGTCGCGAACCGGCGGGCGGTGCCGTAGGGCTTTTCGACCGTGGTTGGCGAGGTGACGACAAATCCGAGCTGGCTGGTCGCGTGCGCGAGGGCCGGGATCGCGAGCATCGGGTCAAGGGCGGGGAACTGAATGCCGTGAGCGGCGACCTCGTCAGGCATCCGTCCGTCGAGCGTGGCGTAGCCGTAGGTGTCGGCGAAGAAGAGGAAGTCGAAGCCCGCGGCATCCAGCATCGTCGCGAGCCCCAGCCAGTAGGACAGGTCGTCCCAGTCGTCGCCGCGCCCGCGGGGGTCGGTCCAGGTCGGCATCCCGTTGTTGGGGTTCATCATTTCGAACGCGCCGAGCAATATGCGCTTCGGGGAATCTGCGCTCACAGCACCATCACCACCGTCTTCGTCTCTAGATAGTTCTCGAGGCCCTGCGGGCCGTTCTCGTAGCCCCAGCCCGACTCCTTGTGGCCGCCCTTGGGCAGTTCGGGGCCGAGGAAGGAGTGGCAGTTGACCCACACGGTGCCGGCTTCGAGCTGCGCGGCGATGCGGTGGCCGTTGCTGAGGCCTTCGGTCCAGACGCTCGCGGCCAGGCCGTACGGGGAGTCGTTGGCCCACCCGACCACCTCGTCGAGGTCGTCGAACGGGGTGACGACGGCGACGGGGCCGAAGATCTCTTCGCGCATGAGGCGCATCTGCGGGGTCACGTCGGTGAGCACGGTGGGCGTATAGAAGGTGTCGGCTTCACGGATGCCGCCACTCACGACCCGCGCACCTTCGGCGCGGCCCTCGTCGACGTAGCCGGCAACCCGGTCGGCCTGCGCCTTGCTGACGAGCGGCCCGAGGTCGGTGCCCTCGGCGAGGCCGTGTCCGAGATGCAGGCGGGACCCGAAGTCGGCCATCCCGGCGAGGACGTCGTCGTAGACATCCCGGTGCGCGTAGATGCGGGCGCTGGCGACGCACACCTGGCCGCCGTTGTCGAAGATGCCGCGCGAGACGCCTTCGATCGCGGCGGGCAGGTCGGCGTCGGGCATGATGATCGACGGCGACTTGCCGCCGAGCTCCAAAGTGAGGCGGGCCAGCCGCGTGCCGGCCGACTGCACGAGGCGTTTGCCGACGGCGGTCGAGCCGGTGAAGGCGATCTTGTCGACATCCGGATGCTCCGCCAAAGCCTGCCCCGCCTCGTGACCGTACCCCGTGACGATGTTGACGACCCCGGCGGGCAGGCCCGCCTCGAGCATGAGCTGGCCGAGGTAGATCGCGGTGAGGGGCGTGTTCTCGGCGGGCTTGAGCACGATCGTGCAGCCGGCGGCGAGGGCGGGGGCGAGCTTCATGGCCGTCATGATGAGCGGCGAGTTCCACGGCACGATCGCGCCGACGACGCCGACCGGCTCGCGACGCGTGTAGGCGAAGACCTCTTTGCCGGGAGGGGTGCGCGAGAGCGACGTGGGGATCGTGTCGCCGAGGATCTTCGTCGGCCAGCCCGCGTAGTAGCGGAACTGGTTGATCGCCGCCGGAACCTCGCCGAACCGCGACGTGCGCAAGGACTTGCCCTGGTCGAGCGTCTCGAGCTGTGCGAGGTCGTCCAGGTGCTCGGTCATGAGGTCGGCGATGCGCCAGAGCAGTGCGCCGCGGTCGGCGGGCCGCATCTCGCGCCAGGCCGACGAGCGCAGCGCGCCCTTCGCGGCGCGGACTGCCTTGTCGACATCCGGTGCGGTGCCGCGGGCGACCTCGGCGAGGGCGGCGCCGGTGGCCGGGTCGATCGTGGTGAAGGTCGCGCCAGCGGATGCCGGGAGCCAGTCGCCGTCGATCAGTAGCTCCGCGCGCCCCGACGCCAGAAACTCCTGCACGCGCGGGCGCAGGGTGAACTCGTCAGTGTTCGTCACACCGCGATGCTAGGAGGCAATCATTGATTGCTCATGGCTATCACGTTTCGAGGGTGTTTCCGACTCTTCGGGCGACGCGCTGGCCTGCACTTGACGCACCTTGTGCGCGCAACTCAACCGGCTGGCCTCCCGTCGTGCATGGCCCAGAGGGAGGAATGCCGACTGTCGCCTTCTGGCCTCGAAACGACGTAGGTGACGAGGGTGAGCCCAGGAGCCACCGAGTGCAAGGCCCACTCACTCGTGGCCGGAGTTTTCCGGCCCGGTTCATGAGCCAGCGCGGCGATCGTTTCGTCGCGCGACCACAACCTCCCTGAGCGACCGACTTCGACAAACCCTGGATGCAAGAGTTCAGCCAAGCGTGCCGGGTCGCGCCGCACGGCTGATGTCAGCAGTTCGA
>NZ_DBHD01000159.1:0-4093 GCF_002296025.1 Microbacterium sp. UBA837 | reverse complement strand
ATCTGACCGTCAGCGAATCGCGTATTCGGCTTCGGTCTGTACCCGCACCGACACACCGACGAACTCCGGCAGCCCATCCAGCGCCGTGGCAAGGTCCGCCGTGTCGGGGATCTCACCGTCGTCGGTCACGACGTCGATTGTCGCGTTCACGCCCACCCAGTGCACGTCAGAGATGGATGCCGTGGTATCGGCGCTGATCCATTCCTGGGAGGCGTTGCGGATCGTCAGACCCCACGATGTCAGCAGGAACGAGGCAACGGTGTTGAACGCGAGCGGGATGACGACGATGACCGCCGCGATCCCGACGATGATGTAGGCACGGCGGCGCCGCGCGGTCGGGAGCGAGCTTGGCTCGCGGGCGTACCCCGCGAGGGTGAAAACGATGCTGCCCGCGATGATGAGCGCCACGACGTTGGACAGGAACAGCCACAGCGCACCGGTAGCGGCATCCCATTCCCCCACCCCGGCGCACACGCCGACGACACCGAGCGGCGGGACGAGTGAGATCGCGATGGCGACCCCGGGCAGCACGGTGCTGAGATCGCGGCGAGACATCGCGAAAGCTCCGGCGGTTCCGGTCGCGAGCGCTGCCGCGAGGTCGAGGAGTCCCGGGGAGGTGCGTCCGGTGATCTGAGAGTTGCTCTGCAATTCCGACGGATCGGCGACGAACACCGCGAACATCGCACCGATCGCGATCACCAGCACCACCCCGAGCAGCACCCACAGCAGCGAACTGACGACGAGGCGCAATTGCCCCACGACGATCCCGAGTGCGATACCGAGGATCGGGGTGGCAAGCGGCGCAATGATCATGGCCCCGATGACCGTCGCCGTCGAATCGCCCAGGACGCCGGCCGCGGCGATGATCGCCGAGAGCACGAGCATGATGAGGAAGGCCGAACGCTTTCGACCGACCTCGCCGGCTCCGAGGTTCAGCGCATCGTGCAGCTCATCGGCCGACAGGCGCTGTGACGGCGGGATGAGCGCTTCGGTGACCCGGGACACGGAGCCTCAACGGAAGAAGCTGTTGGCCCGCGCTGTGAACAGCAGCAGCAGGCCGATCAGCGGCAGCACCGCCGACCCCACAGCCGACCAGAGCTGCGCCGGCTCGGTGATCATGAGATACACCGAGCCGGCGATGTTCAGCACGAAGACGACGGCGGTCAGGATGCGGGCACCGTTGCTCCCGCCAAAGAGCCCCAGGCTCACCAGAATCGTGACGAAGCCAATGAGCATAGCGACGATGCCGAAGGTGATTTCGCCGCCGATCAGCAGCAGCACTCCCGCGATGATCTGCAACGCACCCGTAAGCCACGCGATGATCGCCACGAGCGTGACCCCGAAAGGACGCCTACCCGCCATGTTCCCCTCCCAGCGGGGCGTCCGCCCTGGCGGCATCCGTCCCGTCGGCATCACTGTAGCGGGAGCGGCGCTATGCGAGGAGGGTCTCTCCGACAAAGCCGCCCTCGGCGCATCCGGGCGGGACGGCAAAGACCGCCGAACCGATCGGAATCGTCCACTCGTTGAGCAGGTCGAGATCCGCGAGGCGCTGTTGCATCGGCACGTACTGCGCGTCGATGTCGGCCTGGAACGACGCGAAGATCAGTCCCGAGTCCGACAGCGCACCGCCGGTCGGAGCATCGTCGTAGTTGTACGGGCGACGCAGGATGCGCTCCCGAGGGTTGTCGCTGCGGGCCCGTCGCATGTGCGAAAACTCCGGGATGACAGGGAAGCCGATCGCGGTGCGGGCCTCGAAGTCCGGCTCGTCGGTTTCGACCGTCCCGGTCAGCGGCGCCCCGTTATCGAGGGTGCGGCCGACGGATTGCTCTCGGCCCGACCGATCGAGCTTGTCCCACGTGTCGAGGGTCATCCGGATGCGGCGCACGACCATTCCGGTGCCGCCGGCGAGCCATCCGTCCGAACTCCAGACCACCTCATCGAAGTCCGCCGTCCCCGCCTCGGGGTTGACGGTGCCATCGACCTGCCCGAAGAGATTCCGCATGCTGCGCTCGGGGTAGGCGCCGGCGGAGCGCCGGAACCCCTGCTGAACCCACCGCACGGTCGTGAACGAGCGCGAGTCTTTCAGCAGCATCCGCGTCGCGTGAGCGACAACGAGCGGGTCGTCCGCCGCGATCTGGATGAGCAGGTCACCACCGGTGTAGGCCGGCTCAAGCCTGTCGATCGAGAACGCGGGAAGAGGCTTCAGCCAGGCTGGCCCGGCCCCTCCTGCCCGCGCCACGAACTCGGGACCGAAACCGAACGTGACCGTCAGACGGGCCCTCGCGATCGCCAGCTCGGGCTCCGAGTCGGCCAGCGCCGGCTCGCCACGCGTCAGACGCGCCGCATCGTCGGTGAGAACCTTCATCATGCGCCGTTGAGCCTCGCGCTGCACCTCCGGCAGCAGGTCGAGCGCGACGAACGTCCCATAGGTCTGGGCGGCGGTGTCGATCCCGGCCTGGTGGACGCCGTAGAACGGGACGATCTCGGCCCCGTCCTGCGGAGTCGAACCGGATGCCGCGGGCGCTGGGGCATCCGAGCCGGAGGTCAGGGCGAGGTCGATGCCGATCGCCGCGGCCGCGCCGACGCCGGCGACAGCTCCTCCCACGAGGAACTGTCGCCGGGTCGACCCGGGGCGATCGGAATGATTCCGATCCGCGGTCATCGTTACTCGTCGCCGCCCATGTCCATGCCGGAGTGGTCGTCGCCCATGTCCATGCCACCGTCGTTGTAGTTCTCATCAGCGCCGGTGAAGTCCTTCACCGGTGCCACGAACGCCATCGTCGAGCCATCGTCGAACGTGACGGTGAAGGTTGCGTCCTCACCGGCGACCAGCGGAGCCGTGAGGTCCATGAGCATGAAGTGGTAGCCGCCGGGCTCGAGCGTCAGGCTGCCGCCAGCCGGAATGACGAAGCCGCCGTCCTTCTCTTGCATGACCATGCTGCCGCTGCCATCATCGACGACCTCGTGCAGCTCCATCATCGAGGACGCATCGGAGCTGACCGAGACGATCGTGGCGTCGCTGTCAGCGGAGTTCTCAAGCACTCCGAAGGCCGCCGACATACTGCTGTCGGCAGCTTTGACCCACGCATCGGTGATCGTGACGGACTCGGCTTCGGTCGTCGCCGGGGTGCTGGGGCTGGCGGAAGCACAGCCGGCAAGTCCGAGTGCTGCTGCGACGAGAAGGATGCCGAATCGGGTGGAATTGCGGGTGTTCACAGGTTTCCCTTTCAGGGCTTCGGGGGCTCCTCATCGGAACCCCGGCGGGCGCGCCTGGCGCGACCGCGAAGGAAGAAAAGGACCAGCCCGAACAGAGCGAGCGCAGATGCCGCTCCGATCGCGCCGATCAGGACGGCGCGCGCTATGCCGCCGTCCTCTGCCGCGGAGTCCAGCGCCGCGGCGGTCGCATCATCGGAAGGACCGCCGGTGGCCTGATCTGCTGTCGGCGTGGGTGAACTCACAGCGCTCGGTGCGGTCGTCGGCGCCGGGGATGCCGCTGCCGGATCATCCACCGTGAAGGGGATGAGTCCGGAGATCGGATGCCCGTCAGACGAGACGACACGCCAGCGAATTTCATATGCCCCGTTCGGCATCCCCTCGTTGAGAGGAACCGTCAGGGTGTCGAAGTCGATCTGGATGTCGCCGGCGACCCAGTCGTTCTCCTGAGCATCCGCAACGATCACGGCTGCTCCCATTTCCATGATCTCGGCTGAGAACGTGAGCTCAACGCTGGTCGGAGCCACCGTGAGCTGCTCGTCCTGCTGAGGGGAGCTCGCGACGAGCTCGTCGTGCGCCCAGGCGGGCGCCGCGACGAGAGAGAGCGCGACGGTGGCCGCTGCGACCGAAGCCGCGAAGGCTCCGGCGCGCGCGCGAAGGGACAACGACATGAGAAACGCCTTTCGTGAGTGAACGTCGATGCGCCTCCCCCAGCGCCACGTCGGCAGCCGCGGGAGTCGAAACAGAGAGTCAGACCACGAAAGACAGGGGCGGACCACGCCTGCGCACGAGCGAGGCAACGCGTGCCGAACGCAGGGGCGGCGCCGGGGCACACACGATCCCGGGCCGCTCAGCAACCGCAGGAAGCCTGACGACACCG
>NZ_DBHD01000024.1:11971-12115 GCF_002296025.1 Microbacterium sp. UBA837 | reverse complement strand
GAGCTTTCCCGAGGTCGATCGTGTCGAGTGGATGCAACCTGCCGTTGCCGCCGAGAAGCTCACCGCGTCACAGCGACCGGTGATTGCTGCACTTGCTGCAGCGCTCGGTGCTCACGGCGTCAGTTGACCGGGTCCGGCGGTGCT
>NZ_DBHD01000024.1:0-11642 GCF_002296025.1 Microbacterium sp. UBA837 | reverse complement strand
CTCGCTGTCGACGCCGTCGCTCGAGTTCGTGGCCGTGATCAGCGTGTAGCCCGCGAACTGGAATCCCACCGGGGGTGTGTCGGTGTTCCCAAACGGCGGGGCTGTGGCTGACGGGTCGGGATCGAGCGCCGCAATCTGTCGCGCTCCCGAGCCCTCGGAGATCACCGGAATCGAGGCGAGGCCCCAGGTGACGGATGCGGCGAGCGTCGCTACCGCCATCACCGAAATGAGCCAGAAGGCGCGCGCGAGCGGGGGCACGCGGGTGAGCGGCGACCAAGCGGCGCGGGCACCTGATTCGCTGGCCCGTTCGGTGCTGCGGGGGACTGCCGTGCCCGCGGACTCCTGATCGCCGGTGCCGGCCGCGGCTGCCGCGGACGATGGGGCGCCCCCTTCGGTGCTGGATGCCACTGACGACGTACCTGGGACCGCACCGCTGCGCTTCGAGTTCCTGCAGTCGGTCGTAGGCGACCGGGTCGCGCAGGATGTCGGCGTCGGGACCGTAGGCTCGCGCGCGCAACGCTTGCAGCTCAGCGGCGGCATCGTCGGTCATCGCTTCATGCTCGCATGACCCGTGCTCGCTGACGGTGTCGCCCGCGTCCGGAAGCTAGGCCGCGGTCGCGCCGCCGTCCCAGAAGACACCGATCCGGTCGTCCTGCAGAACGAACTGCAGTGCGCCGCCCTCGGGGAATTGCTCGCGCAAGCGCTCCGGCGCTGTGTCATCCAAGGGAACTTCGATCGTCGCGGGGAAGGCCCCGGCCCGGCATCCGTAGTAGAACGGCCCGTTCACGCCTTGACCATCGGCAGTCAGGTCGTCTTCGTCCAGCCCGATAAGACACTCGCTCTCCCCGTTCGGGCTCATGGCCGACGATTGCGCCATCAGAAGCCCGTAGTACTCGTAGGCGATGGCCTGCTCCGACGTCGTGCCGAAGAATCCCTCGGGTATCGCAACGTCGTCATCGATCTCGAGAGTGGCTACCTGACGGCTCGCGCTTGTCTGCGAGATCATGGGAAGAGACGCGAGTCCCCAGACGATGGATGCGGTCAACGCAATCGCCGCTGCGATCGACACGGCGACGATGGCGGTCGCGACAGGTGGCAGCCGCGAGGTCAGCATGCGCACCAGTGCCCACAGGCGGCGTGTCGCCGGGTCGTCTGCGGCTTCGGCGTCGAGGTCTGCGGCGGGCGCATCGGGCGATTGTGCCTCGGCGGCTGGGCCTGGCTCGCGGCCCGTTCCGGATGCGCTGGACGCCGTAGCCACCGGAGGCCGCTCTGCCTCGCGCTCCGCTCGAAGCTGTGCTTCAAGTTCCATCAGGCGCGAGCTGGCGGCGGGGTCCTCGAGCAGGTCGGCGTCGGGGCCGTATGCCCGGGCGCGGAGCCTCCGCAGTTCGGCAGCCGATGCGTCATCCATTGCCTCATCGTCGCACGGTGTGCATTGCAGGTTCGGCGTGACGAACGCCCTTGTCAGTGCCCCGCGCGACGATCAGACTTGCACCGTCGGGTGAGTCCCGGCTGCTCAGCGCTCATCGAGGAGAACGACATGGCACACGGTGACATCACGCACATCGACATTCCGGTCGCCGACATGGCGGCAGCGACAGCGTTCTACGAACGGCTCTTCGGGTGGCAGATCCGAGAGGCTCCCGGTTTCGAGGGCTACCCGATGTGGCAGGCGCCGAACCAGATCAGCGGTGGGGGCCTCGCCCCACGCAGTGAGGGCTTCACGCAGCCGCGGTCCTACGTCGAGGTGGATTCGATCGACGAGACTGTCGCGTCGGCGACGGATGCCGGTGGCGCCGTCTTGATGTCGAAGCAGCCGATCGATGACACGAGCTGGTGGGCGGTCATCAGCGACCCCGACGGGAATGTCATCGGCCTGTACGAGGGCTCGCCGGGAACGGACGGCTCCTAGCGAACCGTCGCTCTTTGTATACCTAGAGCTATCACAGGAACCAGTATTGATAGCTGGATAGCTTTTGTGTATACATGGAGGCGGGGAAGGGAGAGTCCATGCGAGCGAGCGATCGTGCGTACCGGACGCTCCTGACCGAGATCCAAGACGGCCTCCTACCCGCGGGTGCCGTGCTCGGCGAAGTCGAGCAGGCGGCCCGCCTCGGTGTGAGCCGTACGCCACTGCGTGAGGCGCTCGCGCGCCTGGCTGCAGACGGGCTCGTCGTGCAACAGTCGCCGAGGGTCACTGTCGTGTCGGACGTCGATGCTGATGACATCCGTGCCCTGTTCGAGTTCCGCCGGGCGCTCGAAGAAGCTGCGGCGCGCCTTGCCGCGACGCACGCCGACCCTGCCGCGTTCGCGGCGCTCGCCGCCGAGTTCGACCGCACGTCGCTTCGCGGCGAAGGGCGGGAGCACTACTACGACCTGATCGCTCGGTTCGATGCTGCCCTCGACGACGCCGTCGACAACGCCTACCTCAGCTCGGCGCTGCACACCATCCGCACTCACCTCGTGCGCGTCCGGCGCCTCGCCCGCGAGAATCCCGACCGTCTTTCCGCCTCCGTCGGCGAACACGCCCTGATTGCGCACGCGATCGCCGCGCAGGATGCCGACCTTGCCGCCCACGCAACTCACGTCCACCTCCACAACGCCCTCACCAGCATCCTCGCCTCCCTGTCGGAGGCCCGCACCGAATCCGGAGCAGCATGACCATCACGCATCACGTCCGCGTCCACCGCAGCGACGAGAACCTCGCCCGCGAGGGACAACTCGCCTGGCACATCGCGGAGGTTGCCGCCGACCCGGTAGCGGTCGAACCCGAGGTCGTCGACATGATCATCAACCGCGTGATCGACAACGCCGCGGTTGCGGCGGCATCCCTCACTCGCCGACCGGTGAGCGCGGCTCGCCAGCAGGCGCTCGACCACGCGGTGTCGGTTAGCG
The DNA here is from genome assembly GCF_002296025.1 of Microbacterium sp. UBA837. Lineage (NCBI taxonomy): Bacteria > Bacillati > Actinomycetota > Actinomycetes > Micrococcales > Microbacteriaceae > Microbacterium > Microbacterium sp. UBA837. The sequence goes on along the minus strand of NZ_DBHD01000024.1, from coordinate 8,750 downwards.
GTGCCGGATCGACGGTCTTCGGCTGCGCGAACGAGCGTCGCACGAGTCCGGAGTGGGCGGCGTGGGCAAACGGAGTCGCGGTGCGTGAGCTCGACTACCACGACACGTTCCTGGCTGCCGAGTACTCTCACCCGGGTGACAACATCCCGCCGATCCTGGCCGTCGCCCAGCACGTCGGGGCCGATGGTGCCGCGGTGGTGCGGGGTCTCGCGACGGGCTACGAGATCCAGATGGACCTCGTGCGCGCGATCTCGCTACACAAGCACAAGATCGACCACGTCGCACACCTCGGTCCGTCGGCAGCTGCCGGCATCGGCACCCTCCTGGGCCTGTCCGTCGAGACGATCTACCAGGCCGTCGGGCAGGCCCTGCACACGACCACCGCGACCCGCCAGTCCCGCAAGGGCGAGATCTCGACGTGGAAGGCCCACGCCCCTGCCTTCGCCGGCAAGATGGCAGTCGAAGCCGTGGACCGGGCGATGCGCGGTGAGACGAGCCCCAGCCCCATCTATGAGGGCGAGGACGGCGTGATCGCCTGGCTGCTCGATGGCAAGGATGCCGCCTACGAGGTGCCGCTTCCGGCGCCGGGCGAGTCCAAGCGGGCGATCCTCGACTCCTACACGAAGGAGCACTCGGCCGAGTACCAGGCGCAGGCGTGGATCGACTTGGCCCGCAAGCTCGGTACCGAGCGCCCCGAGCTGCGCGACCCCGCCAACATCGCGAGCATCGTGCTGCACACGAGCCACCACACGCACTACGTCATCGGCTCGGGGGCGAACGACCCGCAGAAGTACGACCCGCAGGCATCCCGCGAGACCCTCGATCACTCGATCCCGTACATTTTCGCGGTCGCGTTGCAGGACGGCGCGTGGCATCACGTCGACTCGTATCTTCCCGAACGTGCCGCACGGCCCGACACGGTGGAGCTCTGGCGCAAGATCACGACGGCCGAGGATGCCGAGTGGACGCGCCGCTACCACTCCGAGGACCCCGACGAGAAGGCCTTCGGGGGTCGCGTGGAGATCGTTATGGCCGACGGTTCCACCGTTGTCGACGAGATCGCTGTTGCCGACGCGCACCCGTTGGGCGCGCGGCCGTTCGCTCGCGAGGACTACGTTCGCAAGTTCCGGCTGCTTGCCGAGCCCGTGCTCGCTCCCGAAGAGATCGAACGGTTCCTCGACCTCGCCCAGCGCCTCCCTGAGCTCTCGGCAGACGAGGTCGGGCAGCTCAACATCGTCGCGAGAATCGGTGTTCTCGCCTCGGCGCCCGCGCCCAAGGGGCTCTTCTGATGCTCTACAGCCAGACATCCGCGGCCGAGAAGCGAAGGCTGTTTCGGGAGCGCCTTGCGTCGGGAGAGCTGTTGCGATTCCCGGGAGCCTTCAACCCGCTGTCGGCGCGCCTGATCGAGCGCAAGGGCTTCGAGGGGGTCTACATCTCCGGTGCCGTCCTTGCGGCCGACCTCGGGCTCCCCGACATCGGCCTGACGACCCTCACCGAGGTCGCGGGCCGCGGGCAGCAGATCGCCCGGATGACCGAGCTTCCGGCGATCATCGACGCCGACACCGGGTTCGGCGAGCCGATGAACGTGGCACGCACCATTCAGACCCTCGAAGACGCAGGCCTTGCGGGCACCCACATCGAGGATCAGATCAACCCCAAGCGGTGCGGTCACCTCGACGGGAAGGCCGTCGTCGATGCTGACACCGCGGTCAAACGCATCCGTGCCGCCGTCGACGCGCGTCGGGACGAGAACTTCCTCATCATGGCTCGCACCGACATCCGTGCCATCGAGGGACTGGATGCCGCGATCGACCGCGCGAAGGCGCTGGTGGATGCCGGTGCCGACGCGATCTTCCCCGAGGCGATGCGTGATCTCGGCGAGTTCGAGCGGATGCGTGCGGCGCTGGATGTGCCGGTGCTCGCGAACATGACCGAGTTCGGCAAGAGCGAGCTGTTCTCGACCGAGCAGCTGCGCTCCGCCGGCATCAACATCGTCATCTGGCCGGTCTCGCTGCTGCGCGTCGCCATGGGCTCGGCGGGGCGCGCACTCGACGAGCTGGATGCGAAGGGGCACCTGCGCGACAGGCTCGACGAGATGCAGCACCGCGCCGACCTCTACGACCTGATCGATTACGAGCAGTACAACCACTTCGACTCGAGCATCTTCAACTTCACTGTCTCTGCACCCATCACGAAGGAGTGAGCATGGCCGACACCGACATCAAGAAGGGGCTTGCCGGCGTCGTCGTCGACTACACGGCAGTCAGCAAGGTCAACCCCGACAGCAACAGCCTGCTCTACCGCGGATACCCGGTTCAGGAGCTCGCCGCCACACAGCCTGTCGAAGCCGTCGCGCACCTGCTGTGGACCGGCGAGCTGCCCTCAGACGAGCAGCTTGCCACTCTGCGCAAGACGGAGCGCGAGAACCGCGCACTGCAGCCCGACGTGAGGGCCGCGATCGATCTCATCCCGCTCGATGCTCATCCGATGGATGAGGTGCGCACAGCCGTCAGTGTCATCGGGGCGCGTGAGACCCGCGGCATCGTGAATGTCATGGACGCGGTGGGCACTCCGCAGCAGAACCTCGAGCGCAGCATCCGTCTCTTCGGCGAACTTCCGGCGATCGTCGCCTACGGGCAGCGGCGCCGCCACGGGCTCGAACCCGTCGATGCGCGCGACGAGCTGGATTACGCCGCGAACTTCCTCTGGCTCACCTTCGGCGAAGAGGCCGACGACGTTGTCGTGGATGCGTTCAACCGGTCAATGATCCTCTACGCCGAGCACTCGTTCAACGCGTCGACATTCACGGCCCGCGTCATCACCTCGACCCTCAGCGACCTTTACTCCGCCGTGGTCGGTGCGATCGGCGCGTTGAAGGGACCCCTGCACGGTGGCGCGAACGAGGCAGTGCTGCACATCTTCGACGAGATCGGCTCGGCCGAGAACGTGTCAGCGTGGCTCGACACGGCTCTCGCCGAGAAGCGCAAGATCATGGGCTTCGGGCATCGCGTGTACAAGCGCGGTGACTCGCGCGTTCCCACCATGAAGGCGGCGCTCGACACCCTTGTCGCCCACTACGACCGCCCGGATGTCGCAGCCCTCTACGACGCCCTCGAATCGGAGTTCGTGGCGCGCAAGGGCATCTACCCGAACCTCGACTACCCGTCGGGTCCGGCCTACAGCCTGATCGGCTTCGACACGCTGACCTTCACGCCGCTGTTCGTCGCTGCCCGCGTTGTGGGCTGGACCTCACACATCATGGAGCAGCAGGCCTCGAACGCGCTCATCCGGCCGCTGTCGGCCTACAACGGCCCCGATGAGCGCCACATCGAGGGCTACGTGCCCGACACCTCCGCGATCAACGTGCAAGAGCGCCCGGAGGAGGCCGCCGAGTGACCACCGCCGTCATCGTCGACGTCGTCCGGACGCCCTCCGGTCGGGGCAAGCCCGGAGGCGCGCTCTCCGGTGTGCATCCCGTCGACCTCGCAGCCGGCACGCTGACCGCGATCCTCGAGCGCAACGGGCTCGAGTCGCGCCAGATCGATGACGTCCTGATGGGGTGCGTCAGTCAGGTCGGCGACCAGGCCGCCAACATCGCTCGTCAGGCTGTTCTTGCGGCGGGCTTCGACGAGTCGGTGCCGGCCGCGACGATCGACCGGCAGTGCGGCTCGAGCCAGCAGGCTGTGCACTTCGCGGCCCACGGGATCATTGCCGGTGCCTGTGACGTCGTGATCGCGGCGGGAGTCGAGTCGATGAGCCGCGTCCCGCTGGGCTCGGCTGGTGCCGGCGGTGCGGATGCCGACGGCATCCGTCGCCGCTACCCTGAGGGCCTCGTGAACCAGGGCGTCTCCGCGGAACTTATCGCGGCGCGGTGGGGCCTCGGACGAGATGAGCTCGACGCGTATGCTGCCCAGTCGCACCGACGGGCCGCCGAAGCCGCGGCGGCAGGCCGTTTCGCGGCCGACGTGCTGCCGGTCGTCACGCCGGGCGGGCTCGTGGACGCCGACGAGACGATTCGAGCCGGCACGTCCGCCGAACAGCTGGCGAGCCTTGCGCCGGCGTTCCGCACACCCGAACTCGCCGAGCGCTTTCCCGACGTCGACTGGCGGATCACCGCGGGAAACTCGTCGCCGCTGACGGATGCCGCCTCAGCAGCGCTCATTATGAGTGAGGAACGCGCGAATGCGCTGGGCCTGACGCCTCGCGCCCGCTTCCACGCCTTTGCCGTGGTCGGCGATGACCCGATCATGATGCTCACCGCACCGATCCCGGCAACCCGGAGGATCCTCGACCGGGCAGGGCTCACGATCGATGACCTCGACGCCTACGAGGTGAACGAGGCTTTCGCGTCAGTACCACTTGCGTGGCAGCGGGAACTCGGCGCCGATCCCGACAAACTCAACCCGTGGGGCGGCGCGATCGCGCTCGGGCATGCGGTCGGCGCATCCGGAACCCGCCTGCTCGGGACCCTCCTGGCTTCGCTCGAACACAGCGGCGGACGCTACGGACTGCAGACGATGTGCGAAGGCGGCGGGATGGCGAACGCCACCATCATCGAGCGGCTGTAGCCAACCGACAATCGGTTGGCGACACCGCCTGTGGATTCGGCAGGATCGATCCGGCCGGCACGCCCCAGCGACACCGAAGAAGGAGAGCGAACGTGACCGAGAACACCGGTGATTTCCAGACGATCTTGGTCGACACGCGCGGTCGCGTGGGCTGGATCCAGCTGAACAGGCCCGAGGCGCTCAATGCGCTGAACTCGACCCTCGCCACCGAGCTTGGCGCGGCAGTGGCAGCTCTCGATGCCGACGAGCAGATCGGATGCATCGTGCTGACCGGTTCGGAGCGCGCCTTTGCCGCGGGCGCCGACATTAAGGAGATGGCCGACAAGACGGTGCGCGACATGACAGTCGACAGCCCCTTTGTCGGCCTCGAGGCCCTTGGCCGGGCCCGCACACCGATCGTCGCCGCCGTTTCGGGCTTCGCACTCGGAGGCGGGTGCGAGCTCGCGATGAGTTGCGACATCATCCTCGCCGCCGACACCGCGAAGTTCGGGCAGCCGGAGATCACCCTGGGAGTCATTCCGGGCCTGGGCGGCACGCAGCGCCTGACCCGCGCGATCGGCTACTACAAGGCCGCCGAGCTTGTCCTGACGGGGCGCATGATGGATGCCGTCGAGGCCGAGCGCGCGGGCCTCGTATCCCGAGTGGTTGCGGCCGCAGATCTTGCCGACGAGGCGATGGCGGTCGCCGAGTCGATCGCCGCGAAGTCACTGCCCGTGGCCTACGCGGCCAAGGAAGCCCTGCGCGCCTCACAGGAGAGCGGACTTGCCGAGGGGCTGAGGTTCGAACGGCAGGCGTTTGCCGCACTGTTCGCCCTCGACGACCAGAAGGAAGGGATGGCCGCTTTCCGCGAGAAGCGCGCCCCCCGATTCACCGGCCGGTGACCGATTCACCCGCACGGATTCGCCCTGGGCTGGCGCGACCATAGACTCGATGCAAGAAGGAGGAGCGCGATGAGGATTCTCGTCCTGGTGAAAGAGGTCCCCGACACGTGGGGGGATCGAGTACTGAATCTCGAGACGGGACTGGCCGATCGAGGCGCAAGCGATGCCGTCATCGACGAGATCGGTGAGCGCTCGCTCGAGGTCGCGCTCTCGTACGCGGACGCCAACCCCGGCACCGAGGTCGTCGTCGTGATGATGGCGCCGGAGTCGGCAACCGGATCGGTGCGCAAGGCGCTCGCTATGGGGGCAGCATCCGCCGTGCACGTCGTCGATGACGCGCTGCTGGGTGCCGATCTGGGGCTCACCGCACAGACCCTGGCCGCCGCGATCTCACGGGCCGGGTTCGACCTCGTGATCACGGGAAACCAGTCCACCGACGGATCGGGTGGGGTCATGGCGGCGATGCTCGCCGAACTGCTGGATGTGCCGAGCATCACGAGCATGAACTCCGTGACCATCACCGAATCTGAGGTCTCGGGTGAGCGGTCGGTCGACGGTGGGTCGATGACGGCATCCGCTGCTCTTCCCGCCGTGATCTCGATCACCGAACGGCTGCCCGATGCGCGGTTCCCGAACTTCAAGGGGATCATGGCGGCCAAGAAAAAGCCGGTCGACACGGTCTCACTCGCTGACCTCGGCGTCACCGCCGATGACCCGGATGCTGCTCGCTCGATCATGATCGCGGTGGCGCAGAAGCCGCCGCGGGCGGCGGGCGTGAAGGTCGTCGACGAGGGCGATGCGGGCGTGAAGCTCGCCGAGTTCCTGATCTCGAACCGGTTGGTCTAAGGGGCAGATGATGGTGGATATTGCAGCTGATGCTGTTCTGGTCGTTCTCGATGTCACGCCCGGCGGCGCGCTCGCCGCAAGCGCCGCGGGCCTGCTGGGTGCTGCGGCCGGCGTGGGAACCCCCGTCGCACTGATCGTCGGCGAGCACGCCGAGACCCTCGCGCCCACGGCCGCTGAACTCGGCGCCGCGCTGGTGCTCACCGCCACGCCAGAGGGCCAGGGGGCGGCGCTGGGTGTGCCGGCGACCGATGCGGTGGCTGCCGCCGCGGCGCTCGTGAATCCTGACGCCGTGCTGCTGTCGCACTCGATCGAGTCGCGCGAGACCGCGGGCCGGTACGCTGCCCGGTCTCGTTCGGCGCTCTGCGTGGATGCTGTCGGCGTGACCCGCGACGACGAGGGAATCGTGGCGCACCACTCCGTGTATGGCGGCGCTTACAACGTCGAGGCAGCGGCTACCTTCGGTGCTCCCGTCATCACGGTGCGCCAGGGCTCGATCGATGCGCGAGCGGAGGCTCAGCCGCTTGTCGCCGAGGAGCTCGAGGTGGCGGCATCCGGGCGCAAGGCCGCGACCATCGGGTCTGTCGAAGAGGTCGTGGTGACCTCGGCGCGGCCTGAGCTGCGTGGCGCCGCCAAGGTCGTCTCGGGCGGGCGTGGCCTCGGCTCGGAGGAGAAGTTCGCCCTCGTCGAGGAACTCGCCGATGTGCTCGGCGCCGCCGTCGGTGCATCGCGTGCTGCGGTCGACGCCGGCTACATCGCCCAGTCCGCGCAGGTCGGTCAGACCGGTGTCTCGGTTGCTCCGCAGCTGTATGTCGCGCTCGGCATCTCCGGAGCGATCCAGCACAAGGCCGGCATGCAGACGGCCAAGACGATCGTCGCGATCAACAAGGATGCCGACGCCCCGATCTTCGAGATCGCCGATTTCGGCGTCGTCGGAGACCTCTTCACCGTCGTGCCGCAGTTGATCGAGACGCTGCAGGCGAAGAAGGCCTGACCCCATGGCGACCTACGCGCGCACCCTGCGGCGCGGGCTGCCCCGCATCCCGGGCGGCGACCCCTGGCCGCCCGCCGGTGAGACGCCCGGCGGGGCGGCCGCGGAGTCCGCGGAAGCCCCCGCACCCTCCGCGGCCACGCCGGCTGCGGCATCCGTGCCTGCCGGCGGCTCACACGAGAGCGGCAGTTCTGCGCAGGAGCTGCGGAAAGATGCGCCGCAGTCGCACGAAACTGCCGCACCCGCAGGGGTCGCCGCAGCGACGGATGCCGCCACAGTCGCGCCGGCTTCACGGGCTGTGCGCCGGGGTCTGCCCCGCGTCCCCGGCGGCGAGCCGTGGCCGCCGGCCGCGCCGTCCCCCGAGCGCGGCACTTCTGTGCAAGCGCTGCGGGAAGATGCACAGCAGTCGCACGAAACTGCAGCACACACGGGAGTGACCGCCACGGCGGTGACGGATGCGGCATCCGGCGTTCCCGAGTCTCGCTTGCCGCAACACGCCGCGCCGGCGACGGCCGACGCGCGGTTTGGGGCAAACGAATCCTCCTCGCGCACCGTGCGCCGGGGGCTCCCTCGCGTTCCGGGCGGCGAGCCGTGGCCGACGGCGGAGATGGTCGCGGCGATCGCGGCATCCGGTGCCGAGGTTCGTTCGCCGCAAACCGTCACCCCCGACGACGACGCGCGGCGTGTTGCGGCAACCGAAGACAGCACGGATGCCGCGCGTGCCAGCACCGCCGTCGCCGAGCGCCCGGCGTCTGACGTCAGCGTGCCGTTGCCGTTCACCCCGACGGTCTGGGAGGGGGCGTCAGCGCGCACCCGCACGGCGCCGCGCCCAGAGCCCGCCCGCATCGGCCCGTTCACGAAAGCGCAGTGGGCAGGAACCGTGATCGTCGGCGGCCTCGGGTTGCTGTTCGCCGCCGGGATGGCCGTCCTCGCGGTGCGGTGGCTGCTCTCGCTCGACGGGATGCAGGACTTCCTCGCGGCCTACCCCGGCGAGTATCACCTGCCCGAGGGCGCGCCGGTCGGATTCCCGGCCTGGCTCGGATGGCAGCACTTCTTCAACGTGTTCCTCATGGTGCTGATCATCCGGACGGGTCTCACGATCCGCACCGAGCAGCGGCCAAGCGTCTTCTGGGCGCCGCGCAACAAGCCCAAGGGCAAGGTCAGCCTCACGATCTGGTTCCACCAGTCGCTCGACATCCTGTGGATCGTCAACGGCGCCATCTTCGTGGTGCTGCTGTTCGTCACGGGGCAGTGGATGCGGATCGTCCCCACATCGTGGGAGGTCTTCCCGAACGCGCTGTCGGCGGCGCTGCAGTATGTGTCGCTGGACTGGCCGACCGAGAACGGCTGGGTCAACTACAACTCCCTGCAGCAGCTCGCCTACTTCACGACGGTGTTCATCGCGGCGCCGCTGGCGATCATCACCGGCGTGCGGATGAGCGGGATCTGGCCGAAGAACGCGAAGGC
>NZ_DBHD01000200.1:2777-4713 GCF_002296025.1 Microbacterium sp. UBA837 | reverse complement strand
GTCACGAAGCCGGTGTCGATCTGCATGAGGTCAGTATGCCCGGTCGGTCGTGCGGTGCGCGGGGACAACTCGGGCGTGGGAAGGACAACTCGCCTGGATGAAGGACAACTCGCCTGGATGAGGGACAACTCGCCTGGATGAGGGACAACTCGCGTGGACGAGGGACAACTCGTATGAATAGGGTGAGGGCATGACCGAGAATGCTGCGAACGGCGAGCCATCCTCCCCCGGAACTTCCGCGACGATCGTTGTGGGTGCGACGAGTAAGCCTGGCTCGCGTCGTGCCATCGAGTGGGCTGTCGAGCGCGCGGCGAGCACCGGTGCTCACCTGGAACTGCTCTCGGTGATCGGCGGCGCCGTGGGCGCTGTCGGTGAACAGGAGGTCGTGCAGCGCGCCGTGGACTACGAAGAGGCCTTTCTTCGTAACGAGGCGGCGAGCCTGTCTGCCCGCGGCATCGATGTTGCGGTTCGGGTGACGAACGGAAACCCGACGAAGGAGCTCGTCGAGGCGTCAGCGGATGCCAGGCTTCTCGTGATCGGCAGTGATCACACCGGCGGCACCGAAAAGCACCGCGGGCCGCACGGGACGCGAATCGTGGCGGGAGCGCACTGCCCCGTCGTCGTCGTGCCCGACATCGACACGACCGGACGCACGGGAGTGGTTGTCGGCGTCGATGGTTCGGAGGTTTCGCACGCTGCTCTCGCGTTCGCCGCCGCCGAGGCCGCACGATTCGCCGAGCCGCTGACCGTCGTGTCGACGTGGATGCCTGTCGTCTACACCGGCGATATCGCCCCGTACCCCGACATGTACCTCACTGATCTGCAGGGCACAACCGAGGCGTTCGCGCAGTCGATGGCCGATGAGGTGCGAAAGGACCACCCGAACCTCGAGATCGTCGTGCACGTCGACGAGGGGGACCCCGCTGCCGTGATCACGGAGGTGGCGGCATCCGCTCGTCTTGCCGTCGTCGGGACGCACGGGCGTACCGGGCTGGCCCGGTTCCTTCTCGGGTCGGTCAGCACCCAGGTGCTTGACCACCTGACGACGGTCACTGCAGCGGTCCGCTAACGGCAAAGCCCCCGGCTCGATCTGGGGGGCTGTCGAGCCGGGGGCTGTACGCGAGACGCGTACCTTCGCGGCGGATGAGTGACCCGAAACACTCAGCGCGCGGTCTTGCCACGATGAGAATGGCACGGTTCGCGACTTCGTGCCGGGGGATTGTCAACTGCGCGTCCCGGATGCCATAATCCGCCGCGCGGGCAGGTGGGTCAGCGGCCGAGCAGCCTGCCGACCACGCTCGGAAGCTCTCCCGGGGTGGTGACCACCTGGTCGTGAGGCAGCTCGGGTGCACCGGGTCCGGTCACGATGGTGCCGGGGGCGTACGCAATCGTCGGGACCCCCGGATAGTTGCGGCGTACCGTGCGGATGAAGTCCGCGGCGGTCATCACGTCGCCCTCGCGGCCGCAGTCGGTGACGACCAGGAGGTACTTCTCTGCTGCGAGGTATGCCAGCGCAGCTTCGCAGTGCCGCGCGACGGTGACGGTGAGGCCCATGCGGTGCAGGGCGACGACGTCGGGGACGTGGCTGTCGGGATCGTCGTCGACCCAGAGCACGCGGCCGAGACGGAAGACCGACTTCTGCGGCGCGCGCGGCGGCGCGACGTAGGGCTGCTGGGGGACGCCCGCCGCCTGTTGCGGCGGGTCGGGGGTCGGTGCGGCCTCCGGGCTCAGGGATGCTGCCGGGATGGGCTCATCCACGGGAGGGGAGGGAGGTTGCTGCTCCGGAGCCGGCGTGGGCGCGAGCGCGGTCGGAGCGGGGCCGAAGGCGGCGCTTGCCACGGTGACCGGTTGCGCTGACGGGTTGGGGGCGAAGACGTACTCGATGGTGCCCTCGTCGACCCGCGGTGCCTGTGGCGCGGTGGCAGGCGGCGCGGTG
>NZ_DBHD01000200.1:0-2430 GCF_002296025.1 Microbacterium sp. UBA837 | reverse complement strand
GCGGTAACCGGGGGAGCAGTGAACTGAGGTGCCTGCGGCTGCTGCTGGTACGCCGCGGTGGGTGCCGTGTAGGGATGCGACATCGGCGTGCCGACAGTGTTTCGCGGCGCGGTTACGGTGCGGATGGTCGATGTCGTGACCGCGGGGGTGCTCATGTCGGGGTACCGCGGCATGCGCTGTGCGGGCTCATGACGATCGGTGGTCGCCTCGGCTTTGTTGCTCTCCCACATCGCCCAGCCCACGACGAGTCCCAGCACGGCAACGACGCCGAAGCCGATCATGAGGGTGATGAGTGAATTACTGTCCATGTTCGAACCTGGTGCTGAGTCAGGGTGAGCCATGTTGCGCGCTCTCGGGTTGACCACTATTGTCTGCGATCCGCGTAGTGCGGCACGACAAACTGTGCGAACTCTCATCTAGCGCACGAGAGATCCCCGGCTTTTGCGTCGTTTCCGGACGATTCCGGCCCCGAAAGCTACGTCGGACGACGTAGTTTCGCCGGGTTAGGCGGTGCGATTGTTACGACCGCGAGCCCAGTACGCGATGGTGGCAGCGGCCATGATCGCGAGCATTACGACCGTGGTGAGGCTGGCCTCCAGGCCGAACAGGCCGCCCGAGACGAGGGGGTTGGCATCCGTCGTCTCGACGACCGCCAAGAGCGAGTTCTCTGCGGGGATGCCCGACACCGGGATGCCGAAGAGGCTGTTCTGTGCCCAGTTCCACACGGCGTGGAACGCGATGACCCCCCAGAGGCCGCCTTCGCTGAGCGCCCAGAACCCGAGGAGCAGGGAGACGAGCACGAGCGAGAGGACCGAGAGGATGTTCATGCCCGTGTTGAGGGAGTGCGCGAGCGTGAAGAAGACGGTCTGGGCGATCATCGCGGCGAGGATGCCGAAACGCGGCATCCAGGACTGGATGAGGTACCCGCGGGAGATGAGCTCTTCGGCGCCGCTCTGGATCGAGAACCCGACTAACGCGAAGATCACCCATCCGAGTGCGGTCCAGGCGGCGTAGCTGCCGTCGGGAGTCTGGAGGAACTCCATGTTGCCGGTGAGGACTGCGACGGCAACGGCGAGGGACATGGCGCCGAGTGCGATCGCGGCTCCTCGCGCGATCTGCAGCGGGGCGCGGGAGGGGGAACGGAAGCCGATACTCGCGAATGCCCGCCGTTCCTTGAATCGCAGCCAGACCCACAGCAGGATCCAGACCGACAGAAAGGCCAGGCTGCTGATGTTGGTGAGGCCGAGGGCCGTGATGCCGGGGATGAGGGCGAGCAGGATGCTGGTGGCCATGACCGACGCGAACAGCACCACGGCGACGATCGAGCCGACAAGCGGCCCGGTTGGTCGCTGCGCTTCGCGCATTGCGCCGGCGAAACTGTCACGTCGTGTTTCGGTCACGGAGGGCCTCCCAGGTCGGCGGTCCCGACCGACCCTAGCGAATGGAGGCGGGGTGGCGCAGGGCTTGTGGTGCCGCCGCGTCCTCGGCTAGGGCGACCCGGGCGGTCGTCCGCGTCCTGCCTGTTGTGCGCCCCAGACGGCGCCGAGCGCGAACTGGCCGGTCACGCCGAAGTGGCGCATCGCCTGGTCCACGCGGCGTCTGCCGGTTCGAGGACTCAGGCCCAGCGTGTGAGCGGCGGCCTCGACGGTCATGCCCCGGCTCATCAGGGCGAGCATCGGTGCCCACGGCTCGTCGCTTTGGTCGACCGCGGATGCCTCGCCCCACAGTTTCTCGAAGACCCAGGATGCGAGAGAGACGACCTCTTGAGCGCTCGTGGCGAGCACGCGGGTCGGATGGGGATCACCCCAGACGGAGGGGAGGGTGACGGTGTCGTCATCGATGATCCAGAAGAAGCTGGGCGGTGACGGGTGGGTTCGGATCCAGGTGCCTGCTGCCAGTTCGTTGTCGAGGTGCCACCGGTTGATGGGATCGAGGGCGTCTTCGTCGGAGAGGATGACGCGGATGCGGCTCTCGCCGTCGAGTGGCCTGGCGGCCCAGAGCGTTTCGGCGTAGTCGAGGCCGGCGTCGCGCAGGATCTGCGTCGAGGGGATACACAGCTGTGCTGATCGGGGCGCCCGGCGTGAGGACTGTGCGCGCCACATGTCGGCCAGCGCCCAGGTGCCCTGAACCGTGGTGGGCGGTGTCGAGGTTCCGGTTCCGTCACCCGTCTCGCCGGCATTCCAGGCCTGGAGGAGCTCCGGGATGCTGGCAGCCAGGGTATGCGCGGTGGCTGCGGCATCTGTGAGTTCGCGCACGCCGTCGTCGATGATCTGCTGGATGGCGGTGGCTACCGTGAAGTCGGGTCGGCGGTGAGCGATGGTGTCGCCGGTGACTCTGAGGAGTCCGCGGCGCTCGAGGAGTGCGAGCTGTTCACGCAGGTCCGCCTCGTCGAGGCTCAGTCTGGTTGCGAGTGTGGCCGGGTCGGCGCCC
>NZ_DBHD01000150.1:0-3525 GCF_002296025.1 Microbacterium sp. UBA837 | reverse complement strand
GCGGTTTCCTGAGAGTTAGCTGGAAGAGCGGGTCGCTTTCGCCCTAGGCTGTGGCCATGCTCGCAACCTCCATCACCGACCAGGCCAGTGTGTCGTCCCTGTGGACGACGTCGATCTTCGGGCTGGTGATCTACGTCATCGTCGTCGTTGCCCTGTGGCGGGTCTTCGCAAAGGCGGGGTGGCTCGGCATCCTGGCGATCATCCCGATCGTGAACATGTTCATCCTCGTGAAGATCGCCGGATACTCAGCGTGGCTCGGGCTGCTCTACTTCATCCCCATCGCCAACTTGGTGCTGGCCATCATCGTGGCGATCAAGGTCGGTGAGAGATTCGGCAAGGGGGGCGCGTTCTCCTTCTTCCTGCTGTTCCTCTTCCCCTTCATCGGATACCTCATCCTCGGCTTCGGTGACGCCAGGTACACGAAGCGCGCCTGAATCTGATCCCATCACCCTCGCGGGCGCCGGCCATGGGTCGGCGCCCGCTCTCATGCCCCGATACCCTCTACCCAGGAGGTTGCGGATGGGCAGGACGGCCGATGCGATCGCTGAGGGCGTCATCATCGCCATCGCGGCGGCGCGTCTGAGCATCCGAAACCGGATTCTGGTCGACGCGATTCGCAACGACAGCGCCTTCTCGGTTGACGCCGTGAAGCCGTTCGCCCGGCAGACTCTCGAAGCGCTCGCCGATGAGCAGTCGGCAGCTGCAGATCGCGCCCGGGCCGACTGGCGCCGCGCGTGGGGGAGGCAATCCGACCCGAGCGGGACGCACGACTACCGAGGGCGTGACTCCCGGAATCTGCGGCGGCGCGCCCGACAGTACACGGGGGTTGCCAAGGAGCTCCGTGAGAGGGCAACCGACGACGCGGCACTCGAGCAGCTGATCGAGCAAGCGCGCGATGCCGCGTGGGGCGATGTCGAATCGAACCTCGAGCGGCGCCTGATCGTTGAGGCGATGCGACCGGATCTGGATCCCGACTACGCGTCGATGCGCGCAGCGCGGATGCAGTCGATCAGGCTCATCGACCTGCCGCGCCTCGCGTCGCACCAGCGCAGACTGAGCAGCCCGGCGGCGGCGGCGCCGATCGTTGATACCGACGACTCCGGTCCGGTTCCCGACGGTGAGAGACCCGAGGGAGGGTGAGTCTCGGTGCGGTCTCCCGCGATTCGCTGTCTGAGGCATTCGTGGGGTAATCTGGACGCTGGTTTGCTCGCGGAAATGAGCGGACCATGCGCCCGTAGCTCAATGGATAGAGCATCTGACTACGGATCAGAAGGTTAGGGGTTCGAGTCCCTTCGGGCGCGCACTGTGTTGAGACAGTGATGAGGTCCCTGAGCCCTACGGCTCGGGGACCTTCTTCGTTTCCCGACGTCCAGGGAACTCCCTCGATAGGGTTGTCTCACTCACCGGGAAGAGCGAGGAAGCGGATGCCTGGTCCGATGCCCCTGGACGGCGTCGTCGTCGCCGACTTCAGTCGCGTGCTCGCAGGACCGTTGGCGGCATCCACTCTCGCCGACCTCGGCGCCGACGTGATCAAGGTGGAGCGCGCCGGATCCGGAGACGATACTCGGCGGTGGGGCCCGCCGTGGACCGCTAACTCCTCCTCCTACTTCGAGTCGGCCAACCGCGGGAAGCGCTCCATCGCGCTCGACTTCGGCGACCCCGCGGATCTCGACCTGGCGTGCCGACTGGTCTCACGCGCAGACGTCGTCGTCGAGAATTTCTTGCCCGGCACCCTCGAGCGGTTCGGGCTCGACTACGAGAGTGCGCGTGCGCGCAATCCCGCCATCGTCTATGCGTCGATCACGGGGTTCGGTAGCAAGGCCGGCGCCCACGCGGCTGGCTACGACTTTCTCGTGCAAGCGGTGGGCGGTCTCATGGACATCACCGGGCCGCCCGGATCCCCGTCCAAGGTCGGCGTTGCGATCGTCGATGTGCTGACGGCTAAGGATGCCACGGTCGCCATCCTCGCTGCCCTGCACGAGCGTTCCCGGAGCGGGCTCGGGCAGCACGTCGAGGTCGCTCTTCTCTCGAGCCTGCTCGCGGCGCTGGTGAACCAGGCCTCGGGGTTCCTCGCGACGGGCCACTCTCCGCGCTCGCTCGGTAATCGGCATCCGTCGATCGCGCCCTACGAAGCTCTCGACACCGGCGACGGCGTTCTCGCGCTCGCCGTAGGAAACGACCGGCAGTTCGCGCGGCTGTGCGAGGTTGTGGGAGCCCCCGACCTGGCGACCGATCCGCGCTTCGTCACCAACGCGCAGCGCGTTGCCCACCGGGATGAACTGGCGGCAGCACTCGAGGCGCGCCTGCAAGCCGACGCCGCGGCATCGTGGACGACGCGGCTGATGGATGCCGGGGTGCCGGCCGGCACGATCGGCAGCGTCGCCGACGGCTTCGCTCTGGCAGAGCGGCTCGGCCTTGAGCCTCGGGTGCCGGTCGAAGGCGGTACCGACCAGATTCGATCTCCGTTGCGGTTCACGCGGACACCGATCTGCGGGTACGAACGCCCGCCGCGGCTCGATGAGCACGGTGACGAGATCCGCCGGTGGCTTGCCGGCCCCGATCCGACCGGTCGCGCGAGTGACCTTCCCGAAGGAGACGCCCGTGGCACCCGTGGATGACGTCATCGACATCGCCGACATCGACGCGCTGCTCAGCGACGACGAGCGCGCCACGCGTGATGCGGTCCGCGCCTTCGTCGAGCGGCGCGTGATTCCGCACGTCGGTGACTGGTTCGAGCGGGGCGAGACCGATGATCTGCGGGGCCTCGCGAAAGACCTCGGTCAGCTCGGGGTGCTCGGCATGCACCTCGAGGGATACGGGTGCGCGGCTATGTCGGCCACCGAGTACGGCCTGGCATGCCTCGAGCTCGAGGCTGCGGACTCTGGCATCCGTTCGCTCGTCTCGGTGCAGGGGTCGCTCGCGATGTACGCGATCTGGCGTTGGGGGAGTGAGGAACAGAAGCAGCGGTGGCTTCCGGGTATGGCGGCCGGTGACCTGATCGGGTGCTTCGGTCTCACTGAACCGGATGCCGGCTCAGACCCCGCGAGCATGCGAACCCGAGCCGTCCGCGACGGCGATGATTGGGTGCTCGAGGGTCGCAAGATGTGGATCACAAATGGGTCGGTCGCGGATGTCGCTGTCGTTTGGGCGCAGACCGAGGGTGGCATCCGGGGGTTTCTGGTTCCGACTGACTCCGCGGGGTTCTCAGCGCCGCAGATCGAGCACAAGCTGTCGCTGCGCGCATCCGTGACTTCCGAACTGGTGCTGGATGCGGTGCGCCTGCCCGCGGATGCCGTGCTCCCGGAGGTCCAGGGACTTCGGGGTCCGCTCAGCTGTCTGAACGAGGCGCGATACGGTATCGCCTGGGGCGCGCTGGGTGCAGCGCGATCGGCACTGACCGCCGCCCTGACCTACGCCGCGGAACGGACGCAGTTCGGCAAGCCGATCGCGGCGTTCCAGCTCACGCAGCAGAAGCTCGTCGACAGCGTGGTCGAGTACGAAAAGGGGCTGCTGCTCGCGCTTCAC
>NZ_DBHD01000092.1:524-3571 GCF_002296025.1 Microbacterium sp. UBA837 | reverse complement strand
GGAGCCGGTCGGGTAGCCCGATCATCCCCGTCGTCGCGCCGACTCGTGGCACCATGGCCGGATGACCTGGACGATACGCGCCGCCGACGCAACGGATGCCGACGCGTGGGCTGCAGTACTCGTCCAGAGCTGGCAGGAGGCCTACACCCATCTCCTTCCCGACGACTTCTTCACGCCCGAGTACGCGGAGTCGCGCAGGCAGTGGTGGCGGGGCACCCTGCAGGATCCGCCGCCAGGCGCCGTGTTTCGTGTCGGCATCCGGGACGGGCAGATCGTCGGCATCGCGATGGCGGGGGAGGCGCACGGCGCCGAGGGCGAGGACGTTCCGCGTGAGCGACAGCTTTTGCTGATCTACGTCCTCGGGAGCGAGTACGGCACGGGGCTGGCTCAGGCGCTGCTGGATGCTGTCCTCGGCGACGCCCGTGCGATGTTGTGGGTCGCCGAGCGCAACCCCCGCGCGATCCGGTTCTACGAGCGCAATGGCTTCGCGCTCGACGGCCTTCGTCGTGAAGATGAACACCGTCCGCTGCTGAGCTCGGTGCGGATGGTCCGCTGATTCCGTCGCCGCCGCGAGCGGATGGAGCCGCGCCGACGGCGCAACGCAAGAATGGGGGCATGGCCTTCTCGCACGATGCCCCGCCGCTGCCGGGTCGGGCGGTCATCGCGCAGCGCTGGTCGCGCGCCATCTTCCTGCATTGGCGGGTGGATGCCGCGCGCTTGGCGCCGCTGCTGCCGCCGGGGGTGCGCCCGGACGTGTTCGACGGGTCGGGGTGGATCGGGCTTGTTCCGTTCGTCCTCTCGAAGTTCCAGTTCCTGCCCGCCCCGCCGGTGCGCTTTCTCGGAACGTTCAACGAGATCAACGTGCGAACGTACGGCATCGACGACGAGGGCCGGCGTGGGGTGGTGTTCCTGACCCTGGAGGCTGAGCACCTCATCCCGGTGCTGACGGCGAATGCGCTGTTCGGGCTGCCGTACCGGTGGGCGAGCATCGGCCATCGCGTCGATTCGATGGATGCCGACGCGCAGGTTGCCCATACAGTCGAGTACCGCTCTCGGCGGCGGCGGGTGGATGGCGCGGCGCGCGGCCCGGGAACGCGACTGCGCGTTCGGGTCGGTGATGAGGTTGCGGATGACGAGCTGTCGCGCTTCCTCACTGCGCGGTGGGGCTTTCACGAGCGGCACATGGGGCGGACGATCTGGGCCGCCAATGCGCACGAGCCGTGGCCATTGCGGCGGGCGGAGCTGCTCGGCATCCGCGATGGGCTTCTCGCTGACCGAGGGTTCGAGGACCTTGCCGCGCGCCGGCCGGATTCTGTGCTGGCGATGCCGATGGATCATCCTGGCTTCGTCACCCAGTTCGCGGCTCCCGTGCGGGTGCGCTGAGCGCGGCTTTCGCGGCTCGGAAGACACGCATCCCCGTCTCGATATCCCTCCGCATCGTTCGACGCCGTGTGGCTACTCGGCGAGCGGAGCATCAGTATGCTCGGCGGACGCCGCATCCGCGTGGCCGGCGTGCGCGGCGTCCGGCTACCCCGCGGACGCCGTGTCTCTATGTCCGGCGAGCGCGGCGTCCGGCATGCCCGGCGAGCGCCGCATCTGTATGCCCGGCGAGCGCCGCATCTGTATGCCCCGCGGGCGCAGCATCCTGTTACCCCGCGAGCGTGGCCTCCGTATGCCTGGCGAGCGCAACCTCTCCACTCGCCGGGGGTCTTCCCTCCCGCCATGGTGGTCTGTCGGGCGGTGGTGGCGGATCCCACGCCCATGCCCACGGAGCTTTCGTTCGCAGTGCACGTGGCGTCGCGGGTTCGCCCCGGGGTCCGAGATGACCCGCGGGCGGCACGAGAATGAACGCGCCATGGCCGTCGCGGATGATCTTCCACCCGTTGTTGTGGAGCTGCATGTGGTGGAACCGACAGAGCAGTATGCCGCGGTCGATGTCGGTTCGGCCGTTCTCGGTGGCGACGTGGTCGATGTGGTGGGCTTCGCAGTATGAGGCCGGCACGGGGCATCCTTCACCGGCGCATCCACCGTCGCGCACGGCCAGGGCGACCCGCTGCTTCGCGGTGAAGAGGCGCTGCTCGTGTCCGACATCGAGCGGATTGCCGCCGCTGTCTACGGTGACGGTCACGGTGCCGTTCATGCAGATGTTGCGGTCGACGACCGATCCGGGGAGGGCATCCCCGCCGTCTTCGGCGTGCCCGGTCTTGATGAGCCGCCCGACCGGATCCCGCGGCCCATCGGCATCGCCGACCATGACGATCCGCACCCCGGGCTGACGCGCCCCGAAGACGTCCGAAGCGTTGGCGAGCGCCCCGGCGCGGATGAGATCGACGAACAGGTCGTATTCGAGCTGCTCGTTGCTGCGCGGATCGTCAGAGAGTTCCTTCGCCGCAGCACGGTCGGCATCCGAGATGAACCGCGGGCCGCCCCGTCGGGGCCGCAGCGCGGCCGCGAAGGTCGACCGTAGCCACAGCGCCATTTCATCGTCGAGCACCAGATGCCCGTGATGTTGCCCGTGCTGGTCGATCCACATCCGGAGCGACCGCTTCTCGTACCGCTCCTGGAAGCGGTTTTCGGCGCCGACGGGGTCGAGGATGTCGCGTAGCTGCCGCGCCCGGGCGCGTAGTTCCTCAACGGATGCCCCCGCCACCGCCTCATCGACGAGGGTTTCGGCTGCGACCGACCAGGCGAGAGCGGCGGATGCCGGGTCCACCCCGTCAGCCTCGGGCTCACCCAGACCACCACGGATCGCGTCGTGCTGAGCAGTCGTCAACCGACCGGCCCACAGGGCTGACTGCAGCGGAGCGTGCCACGGCGCGCGAGTGGCGTCGGGGGAGTCATCCGTCATCGGCGCCGCGTCGGCATCGGGAGCAACACCAACACACGCATCCGACGCCGCATCCGAAGCTGCACCGTCGAGTAGCGACTGCCCGACACGCACCTGCCGCAACGCGTCGGCGCGCGTGCCGCCGGTGATCGACTGCACCAGGGCAACGGGCGACGCGTGCCCTTGGGTGGCGGCGAGCCCGGAATGTCCGTTCTCGCGC
>NZ_DBHD01000092.1:0-217 GCF_002296025.1 Microbacterium sp. UBA837 | reverse complement strand
GGAATGTCCGTTCTCGCGCTTCGACCGCTGGGCGGCGACACCCGCAACCACGGACTGCAACCGTTCCGCATCGTTCGCGATGCCGGTGACCTCCCGCAGCACCTCCAATACTGACGCATCACTGAGCGCCGCGGCACCTGACGGGAGGCCCGAAGGCTCGACATCCAGCTCAGCGAACACCGTGAGGCGGTCGAGCCGCTCGCGCATCGCCGTGAGG
>NZ_DBHD01000098.1:0-7738 GCF_002296025.1 Microbacterium sp. UBA837 | reverse complement strand
TCAGGGCGATTGCGGCGTTGACCTTCTCACGCAGCGAGTCCGAGATGGGGGCCGAGCCGGCGTTCTCCGCAGCGGCATCCTGGCCCTCGGGGCTGGCGATGTAGGTGAAGTAGGCCGAGACGAGCTCCGCGATGTTCGCGTCCTCGTACTCGACACAGCCGATCTCGTAGCTCACGAGGGCGATCGGGTAGACCCCGGCCTCTTCGGTCGCGTAGTCGATGTCGAAGACGATGTCGCCCTCGGTGCGGCCTTCCTGCAGGGGCGAGGAGTCCACGATCATCGCGGCGGCCTCAGCCGAGTAGGGGACGAATTCGCCGCCGACGCCGACCGACACGGTGCCCAGGCCGCTGACCTGCGACGCGTCGGCGTACGTGATGGTGCCGTTGCCGTTCTTCGTGGCGTCGACGACGCCCGAGGTGCCCTGTGCGGCCTCGCCGCCCGAGATCGGCCATTCTCCGTCGGGCTCGTAGGTCCACACCGAGGGGGCTGCGGCCGAGAGGTAAGAGGTGAAGGTCTCGGTCGTGCCCGAGTCGTCGGAGCGGTGCACCGGCGAGATCGCCAGGTCGGGGAGGGTGACTCCGTCGTTGAGGTCGGCGATCGCAGCGTCGTTCCAGTTGGTGATCGTGCCGGCGAAGATGCCCGCGATGACGTCGGCGCTCATGTTGAGCGAGTCGACGCCCTCCAGGTTGAAGGCGACGGCCACCGGGGAGATGTAGATCGGAATCTCGACGATGCCGGCCGAGCCGCCGTCGGCGCACGCTGCGAAGGTGTTCTCCTCGATCTCCTCGATCTTGAACGCGCGGTCCGAGCCGATGAAGTTGCTGGCGCCGGCGATGAAGTTCTCGCGGCCCGTGCCCGAACCGGTCGGCTCGTAGTTGACGGTCACGTCGGGGTTCGCGATCTGGAAGTTGGCGACCCAGGCCTCCTGCACGGCGGTCTGCGACGAAGCGCCGGTCGCGCCGATGGTGCCCGAGAGGGTCGATTCGGTGGGCTCGGTGGTGGAGCCGCCGTTGGACTCGTTTGAGGCGCAGCCAGCCAGCGCGAGGGTGGCGACGGCGGCGACAGCGCCCAGTTGGGCGAAGCGGGTGATCTTCACTGTGAATCCTTCACTGTGTCGGGGTATATATGGCGGGCCCGGTGCAGGGCACTTACGTGACGGTAGACAGCGACTCTTAAGGGATCGGTTGGTAGAGGTGAACAGCAGGTAAACGGGCTCGGGCGGTCTGCAGCGTTTCCCCTACCCGGCACGACGTGCCCCGGTACCGTCGGATCGTGACTTTCGACCAGGCGGCATTCCTCGATCGGGCCGCTCACGCCGCTGCGCCGCGTACGCTCGTCGACATCCTGCAAGAGACGGTGCGTCGCCATCCCGAGGCTTCCGCGATCGATGACGGCGCGGGGCCGGCGGTGAGCTACCGGGAGCTCGCTGCCCGGGTCGCTCTCACCGCCTCGCGCCTCGTGGCCGCTGGCGTGCGGCATGGCGATCGCGTCGGCATCCGCATGACGTCGGGCACCAAAGAGCTCTACATCGCCATCCTCGGTGTGATGGCTGCCGGCGCTGCATACGTGCCGGTCGACGCGGATGACACGGAGGAGCGCGCCGCGCTCGTATTCGGGGAGGCGGGCGTTCGCGGTGTCATCACCGGTCGCGGCCTGTACTCCCCGAGTGCGCACGCGTCCGGTGAGGATGCCGCGGAACCGTCGGATGTGACGGCCGAGATTCCAACCATCGATGACTCCGTCGACGAGGAAGCCGACGAAGACGAGGACCTGTTCGCCGGCGAGGCCCCCGCGGGGCACACGCGAGCGCTCGACGTCCTCGCCCAGCCGTCGCCGGATGACGACGCGTGGATCATCTTCACCTCCGGCTCCACTGGGGTCCCCAAGGGTGTTGCTGTCACGCACCGGTGTGCGGCGGCGTTCGTGGATGCCGAGAGTCGCCTGTTCCTGCAGGAGGAGCCGCTCGGGACCTCCGACCGGGTCCTGGCGGGACTGTCGGTGGCGTTCGATGCGTCCTGCGAGGAGATGTGGCTCGCGTGGGCGCACGGAGCCTGCCTCGTTCCTGCACCGCGTGCCCTGGTTCGCTCCGGGGTGGATCTTGCGAATTGGCTTGCGCGACAGGGGATCACGGTGATCTCGACGGTTCCAACCCTCGCCGCGATGTGGCCGAGTTCGACGATCGACAACGTCCGGTTGCTGATCTTCGGCGGCGAAGCTGTGCCGCCCGAACTCGGGACGCGCCTGGCAGCCGAGGGCCGCGAGGTCTGGAACACCTATGGTCCTACCGAGGCGACTGTCGTCTCGTGCGCTGCGCCGCTCGTGCCCGACGCCCCGGTCCGCATCGGGCTTCCTCTCGAGGGCTGGTCGCTTGCGGTGGTGGATGCCGAGGGTGTCCCGGTCTCGGAGGGGGAGAGCGGCGAGCTGATCATCGGCGGCGTCGGGCTCGCTCGCTACCTCGACCCGGCGAAGGATGCCGAAAAGTACGCTCCTATGCCGACGCTGGGGTGGGATCGCGCCTACCGCTCGGGCGATCTCGTGCGCTACGAACCCGAGGGGCTCGTCTTTCTGGGGCGAGCCGACGATCAGGTGAAGATCGGTGGGCGGCGCATCGAACTCGGTGAGGTCGAGGCTGCCCTGCAGGATCTTCCCCGGGTCACCGCCGCGACTGCCGCGGTTCGCACGTCGGAGGCCGGCAACCCCGTCCTGGTCGGGTACATCGTCGTCGACGATCCCGACCTCTTCGATCGTGCCGCAGCCCGAACGTTCCTCGCAGACCGCCTGCCCGCCGGCATCATGCCCCTGTTCGCGCTGCTGCCTGACCTTCCGGCGCGCACGTCGGGGAAGGTCGATCGCGCAGCGCTGCCGTGGCCGGTTCCCGGGGCAGAGCAGCCGGTTGCGGGGCTGTCCGAGAACGAGGCATGGCTGGCTGAGCAGTGGCAGGCTGTGCTCGGTGTTCCCGCTGAGGATCGCGGGTCGGATTTCTTCGACCTCGGCGGCGGGTCGCTCGCCGCTGCGCAGCTTGCTTCGCGGGTGCGGGTGCGGCTTCCCGAGTTCACGGTCGCCGACATCTACGACATGCCCCGCCTCGGGGCCATGGCGTCCCTTCTTCCGAAAACGGATGCCGCCGCCGACGCGTCTGCCGCCGCGTTCCACCGCGCCGTCCCCACCCCGGCCACCACACGGCTCGCCCAGACCCTGCTCGGGGCGCCGCTGTTCATCCTGTCCGGCATCCGGTGGCTCCTCTACCTCCTTACCGCGAGCGCGCTGTTGCAGCTCGGCGGTGGCTTTACGTTCCTCCCGGACGTGCCGTGGTGGGTGCTCGTCATCGGCCTCCTCGTCTTCGCGACCCCGTTCGGGCGCATGTCGATCGCGGTGATCGCGGCCCGAACGCTGCTCGCGGGACTGCAACCCGGTGACTATCCGCGCGGCGGCGGCGTGCACCTGCGACTGTGGCTGGCCGAGCAGATCGCCGATCAGGTCGACGCCGTCGGGTTCGTCGGAGCGCCGTGGGTCACCTACTACGCGCGGGCGCTGGGGGCCTCGATCGGCCGCGACGTCCACATGCACACGCTGCCCCCTGTCACCGGGATGCTGGAGGTCGGCGACAACGCGGCGATCGACCCCGAAGTCGATCTCAGCGGCACGTGGGTCGATGGCGACACGGTGCGCGTGGGCGGCATCCGGATCGATGCGGATGCCGTGATCGGTGCCCGTAGCACGCTGGCTCCCGGCACAAAGATCGGTCGACGGGCGCGGGTAGCTCCCGGATCGGCGGTGTTCGGACGGGTCAAGCCCGACCAGGCGTGGGCAGGCTCGCCCGCGGTGCGGGTCGGCGAGCCCGCCGCCGACTGGCCCGCGGAACACGCGCCCGCTCCCCACCGGTGGCTCTGGGCCTACATCGCCTCCTCGCTTGGCCTTGCCCTGCTGCCGATCGTCGCGTTCGCCGCCGGCGCCGGCGTCATGGCGCTCGCGATGCGGGACGCGCAGACGCTCGCCGAGGCTACGCTTCTCGGCCTCGCGTGGCTCGTGCCCGGCATCCTGATCGCCGGTGTGGTCTTCGCCGGCACCGTCGTGCTGGCGGTGCGCCTGCTCTCGCTCGGCCTTCGCGAGGGAACCTACCCGGTGCGCAGCCGGCTCGGCTGGCAGGTGTGGACGACCGAGCGCCTGCTCGATTCGGCACGCACCGTGTTGTTCCCCCTCTATTCGAGTCTGTTCACGCCCATCTGGCTCCGGATGCTGGGCGCGTCAGTCGGACGCAACGTCGAGGCATCCACGGTGCTGCTGATTCCGTCGATGACCACCATCGACGATGGCGCGTTCCTTGCCGATGACACGATGGTCGCCTCCTACGAGCTCGGCGGCGGATGGATGCGTGTCGACGGTGTCAGGATCGGCAAGCGTGCCTTTGTCGGCAACTCCGGGATGGTCGCGCCAGGGCACCGCGTGCCGAAGGACGGACTCATCGCGGTGCTCTCCGCGGCGCCGGCGAAGGCAAAGGCGGGGTCGTCTTGGCTCGGGTCCCCGGCAGTGCGCCTCCGACGGGTCGTGGCCAGTGTCGATGAGTCCCGCACCTATGAGCCGCCCGCAGCACTGCGCGTTGCGCGGAGCCTGTGGGAGCTGTCGCGGATCGTTCCCGTGTTCGTGACGGGGCTCATCGGTTTCGGAGTGCTCATGACCCTGGCCGCCCTGTGGAACAGCATTGGACCGTGGTGGACGGTGCTGCTGTCTGGCATTGTCATGCTCGTCGCCGGCGCGGCGGCGGCTGCTGCCACGACAGCCGCCAAGTGGGCACTGGTCGGTCCGATCCGCGCGGGCGAGCATCCGCTGTGGTCGAGTTTCGTGTGGCGCACCGAGGTGGTCGACACCTTCACCGAGATGGTTGCGGCGCCGTGGTTCGCGCGTGCGGCATCCGGAACCCCGGCACTTGCGGTGTGGCTGCGGTCCCTGGGTGCACGAGTCGGCCGCGGAGTATGGTGCGAGACCTACTGGCTGCCCGAGCCCGATCTCGTGCACCTCGGCGACGGATCCACCGTGAACCGGGGATGCGTTGTGCAGACTCACCTGTTTCATGATCGGATCATGAGTATGGATGCCGTCACCCTCGAACCCGGCGCAACGCTCGGCCCGCACTCGGTTATCTTGCCCGCGGCCTCGATCGGCGCTCACGCAACCGTGGGGCCCGCCTCGCTGGTCATGCGCGGCGAGAGCGTTCCGGTCGGTTCTCGGTGGAGCGGAAACCCCATCGGCCCGTGGCGCGCGGTGAAGATCCGCGCGTACCAGGCGGCCCCGTGAGTCCGAACAGCACCGAGCAAGCTGGCGCAGAGACCCCCGAGGCGCGCACCCACGACGCCTACACTCCCCAGAGCGGCGACACCTCGTTCGACGTCGAGGCCTACGCGCTCGATCTGAGCTACCGCGTCCGCACCAACAGGCTCGAGGGGTGCGCGACCCTCAGCATCCGGATCGTGGTCGCGACGTCGTCGATCGCGCTCGATCTCGTCGGCCTTCGGGTCAGTCGGGTGCGCATCGAGGGACAGCGTCGCACGCCGCACAAGCAGGGCCCGCGCAAGCTCCGCGTCACCCTGCCGCGCACGATGCAACCGGGGGAGACCCTGACGCTGACGATCGAGTATGCGGGCGCGCCCGCGCCCCGCCGATCCCGCTGGGGGACGATCGGCTGGGAGGAACTCACCGAGGGCTCGCTCGTCGCATCGCAGCCGATCGGCGCGCCGACGTGGTTCCCGTGCAACGATCGCCCCGGTAACCGGGCCACCTACACCATCCGAGTCGCGACGGATGCCGAGTACACCGCTGTCGCCACCGGCGTACTGCAGTCGCGTACGCGCTCGGGCGGCCAGGTCAGCGCCGAGTACACGATCGGAGTGCCGACGGCGACGTACCTGGTTGCTGTCTACGTGGGACAGTTCGAATCGCACCGGCTCGATGATCGCATCGTCGTTGCCTCACCCCCGTCCCTTCGCGCCGACGTGAAGCGGGCTCTCGGGCCCCTGCCGCGCATGATGTCGGCGTTCGAGGAGCGGTTCGGGCCGTATCCGCAGGAGAACTGCACGATCGTGGTGACAGCGGATCCGCTCGAGATCCCACTGGAGGCGCAGGGCACCGCCGTCTTCGGCGCAAACCACCTCGACCCCGACTCGGAGCGACTCGTTGCTCATGAGCTGGCCCACCAGTGGTTCGGCAACAGCGTCGGGGTGGCGCGGTGGCGTGACATCTGGCTCAACGAAGGATTCGCCTGTTACGCGGAGTGGCTCTGGTTCGAGGCGGCCGGCGCGGAGACCGCCGATGGCGCTGCCCGCCGGGCTCACGCGAAGCTCGCGGATCTCGCGCAGGACCTCGTCATCAGTGATCCCGGCGCCGACCTCATGTTCGATGACCGGCTTTACAAACGCGGGGCACTGACCCTGCACGCCGTGCGTCTGACGATCGGCGACGAGCCGTTCTTCGATCTGCTGCGCGGGTGGTGCGCGGCGTACGCGAACGCCTGCGTTACTACGGCCGACTTCCGGCGCTTCGTCGCCGAGGCCGGTCACGACCTCGAGGCGCTGCTGGAGGACTGGTTGGACGACGGTCCGCTTCCCTCTCTCCCACCGGGGCCGGGTACGTCCAAGAGCTCCGCAAAGAAGAAGTCGTCGCGCTAGGCGTCGGCAGATTCGATGCGAGCGAGTGCGGCGCTGACCAGAATCCCCGGGGGTCCTGTGAGATCCCAGCCGAGAACCGCATCCGCGCGCCCCGGGACGCGGGCACGCCACGACGCGCCTGCACCCTGGTCAGTGCCGGTGCCGCCCAGGATGTGAACCGCTCCGGGTTCGATCCGCAGTCCCCGCCTATCGGCCTTGAGCGCGGCTTCCACCCGCACCCAATCGCGCGCGGACGCAGATCCCGCGCCGAGGACACCGTCAAGACCTGCCCGGTCGCGCCGAGTATCGACCTCGGGCTCGGCATCCACCCCCACGCTCCCGGCCTCCGCGGGTGCCAGTGCCACGACAGCCCACTCGGCTGCGTACGACACGCTCGCGGTAACCGCCGCGCCCTCGAGCTCCACGGGGCCGTGGTCGCCACCGCAGCGCGGGCACCTGTTCGAGAGCCGGATGCCGGACTGGCCGATCAGGTCGCGCAGGAGCCGCCAGGCGGTCTCGCGTCGGGAGTCACGATCCGCAGCCACGGCCCAGCCGAGCCGGATCAGTCCGCTCACGCGGGAGGCTGGTGCGTCTCGATCGCGACGATCCCCGAACCCGGATTGTCGGTGGACAGGTGCACGACGGAGAAACCTCCGGTTGCCAGCCCTGAGGCGTTACCCAGGTGCGAACCCATGAGCGATCCGGTTGCCATCGCCAGTTCCTGGATGATCTCGGGAAGCACCGGGCCGTGGCTGCACAACACCGCCGGTTTGCGGGAGCGCACGCGCTGCCCGACGACCGTGCGGGCGTCGGTCGCACCCTCTTCCCACGCATCCTGGCTGATCAGCGGCGAATAGTCGACACGGCGCCCCAGAGCGGCAGAGAGCGGGCCGACGGTCTTGGCACACCGAACCGCGGGGCTCGACACGATCCGGCGCGCGCCGAACGCGAGGAGCGGTCCGACGAGGGCGTTAGCCTGTTTGCGTCCGCGAGGAGCCAGCGGGCGCGAGGCATCCGGCCCGTCCCATTCGTCGGCGGGCACCGCCTTGGCGTGGCGCAGCGCGATGATCGGGAACGTGCGCAGCACATCCTTGTCGCGG
>NZ_DBHD01000194.1:0-23865 GCF_002296025.1 Microbacterium sp. UBA837 | reverse complement strand
AGCCACAGACTCACCTGATAGGCCAGCGGCGCGACGAGGAACTCGGCGTACTGCTGCAGCCGCAGGCCCCCGATGATCCACCCGATGCTCTCGAGGGCGTACACGCCGCCGAAGACGCCGAGGATGATGAGCGCAGCGTTGCTCGGGCCTGCTGCGGGTGCGTCGTCGGTGTCGGCATCCGCCCGCTCCGCTTCCGGCGCGGGAGCTGCAGCATCCGAGCGAGAGTCGGATTCGGCATCCGCGGCCGGCGATGACGTCGGGGCGATCGCCTCGCTCCCCTTGCCGACGGCGACGTAACCCGGGGGCAGCGAGGGACCCGCGTCGAGCGTCGGGTCGTCATCCCCCCACGAGAGGGCGTCGTCGTCGCGGTCGGTGCTCACGAGTTCAGCCTACCCATGACCGAACCCACACGTCCCGGCCCGAACCCACGCATCTGCTCGCGCAGAACAGGTGGGTTCGGGGCCGGAGGTGTGGGTTCGGCGGAAGAGGGGTGTGAAGATCAGCGCGCGGCCGAGCCCTCCACGTAGTCCTTGTCCTGCTGCTTCCACGAGAACAGCGAACGCAGGTCCTTGCCGACAGCCTCGATCGGATGCTTCGCAGCCTTCTCGCGCAGCTCGAGGAACTCGACGGCGCCGTTGTCCTGGTCGTTGATGAACCGCTCGGCGAACGCACCGGAACGGATGTCGGCGAGGACCGCCGCCATGTTCTCCTTGACGTGCGGGTCGATGACGCGCGGGCCCGAGACGTAGTCGCCGTACTCGGCGGTGTCCGAGACGCTCCAGCGCTGCTTGGCGATGCCACCCTCCCACATGAGGTCGACGATGAGCTTGAGCTCGTGCAGCACCTCGAAGTAGGCGATCTCAGGCTGGTAGCCGGCCTCGGTCAAGGTCTCGAAGCCGTACTGGATCAGCTGCGACACACCACCGCACAGCACTGCCTGCTCGCCGAAGAGGTCAGTCTCGGTCTCTTCCGTGAAGGTCGTCTTGATGACGCCGGCGCGCGTACCGCCGATGGCCTTCGCGTACGACTTCGCGAGCTCCCAGGCGCTGCCCGAGGCATCCTTCTCGACAGCGATGATGTCGGGGATGCCGCGACCTGCGACGTACTCACGACGAACCGTGTGGCCGGGAGCCTTCGGGGCGATGAGGATGACGTCCACACCCTCGGGAGCCTCGATGTAGCCGAAGCGGATGTTGAAACCGTGCGCGAAAGCGAGGGTCTTGCCCGGTGCGAGGTTGGGCTTGATCTCGTTGTTGTAGATGCCGCGCTGGTGCTGGTCGGGCGCGAGGATCATGATGACGTCGGCCCATGCGGTGGCGTCGGCGACGGACTTGACCTCGAAGCCGTCCTCCTGCGCCTTGGGCGCGGACTTCGAGCCATCCTTCAGCGCGATGGCGACCTCGACGCCCGAGTCACGCAGGTTCTGCGCGTGGGCGTGGCCCTGCGAGCCGTAGCCGACGATGGCGACCTTCTTGCTCTGGATGAGGGCGAGGTCGGCATCCTGGTCGTAGATCATTTCGGCCATGGGGGTGTCTCTCCTTGACTGTGCGATTGTGGTCGTTTGTTCTCGCCGAGCCCGCTCAACGACCGGGAGCGGATCGGCGTGGTCTTCTCAGCCCCGCAGGACCCGTTCGGTGATGCTCTTGCCGCCGCGGCCGATCGCGAGCATGCCCGACTGGGCGAGCTCCTTGATACCGAAGGGCTCGATCGCGCGCAGGAACGCCTCAACCTTGCCCTTATCGCCGGTGATCTCGACGACCATCGCCTCGGGAGCGTAATCGACCACCGATGCGCGGAACAGGTTGATGACCTCGAGCACGCTGGAACGGCTCGCATTGTCGGCACGCACCTTCACGAGCATGTGCTCGCGCTGCACGGATGCCGCGGGGTCGAGCTCCACGATCTTGATGACGTTCACGAGCTTGTTCAGCTGCTTGGTCACCTGTTCGAGCGGGAGCCCTTCGACGTCGACGACCACCGTGATGCGGGACAGCCCCGGCACCTCGGTGACACCCACGGCGAGGGATTCGATGTTGAAGCCGCGGCGAGCGAACAGACCCGCGACGCGGGTCAGCAGCCCTGGCTTGTCTTCGACCAGAAGGCTCAGCACGTGACTTGTCATGGCTCAGTCCTCCTGATCGAAGGTCGGGGCGTGCTCACGCGCGTACTGGATCTCACTGTTGCCGACACCCTGGGGCACCATCGGCCACACCATCGCGTCTGCCGACACGACGAAGTCGATGACGACGGGGCGATCGTTGGTCTCCAGCGCAGTGCGGATTGCGTCGTCGATCTCGTCTTCCTTCTCCACGCGCAGGGCGAGGCATCCGTACGCCTCAGCCAGCTTCACGAAGTCGGGCACGCGTGCGGTGCCGTGGCCCGTGTTCAGGTCGGTGTTGGAGTGGCGGCCGTTGAAGAACAGCGTCTGCCACTGGCGCACCATCCCCAGCGACGAGTTGTTGATGATCGCAACCTTGATCGGGATGTTGTTGAGAACGCAGGTGGCAAGCTCCTGATTGGTCATCTGGAAGCATCCGTCACCGTCGATCGCCCACACCACGCGGTCTGGCTCGGCAACCTTCGCGCCCATCGCCGCCGGAACCGCGTAGCCCATCGTGCCCGCCCCACCCGAGTTGAGCCAGGCGTTGGGGCGCTCGTACTTGATGAACTGGGCAGCCCACATCTGGTGCTGTCCGACGCCCGCTGCGTAGACGGCCTCCGGGCCGGTGAGCTCACCGATCCGCTGGATCACCTTCTGGGGCGCCAGGAGTCCATCGGTCGTCGGGGCGTATCCGAGCGGGAACTCGCTGCGCAGACCCTTGAGGTAGGCCCACCACTGGCTGGTGTCGGCACGGCCCGCGTCGGCGTTCGCGCGGAACGCCGCATCCAGATCGACGAGAACCTCGCGCAGATCACCCACGATCGGAACGTCAGCGGCACGGATCTTGGAGATCTCGGCGGGGTCGATGTCAACGTGGATGACCTTCGCGTGCGGCGCGAAGTGCGATGCCTTGCCGGTGACCCGGTCATCGAACCGGGCACCGAGCGCCACGATGAGGTCGGACTCCTGCAGCGCCAGCACAGCGGGGACCGTGCCGTGCATGCCGGGCATGCCGAGGTTCTGCTCGTGCGAGTCGGGGAACGCACCCCGGGCCATGAGCGTGGTGACAACCGGCGCGCCGGTAGCCTCTGCCAGGGCGAGCAACTGCTCCGAAGCGCGGGAGCGGATGATGCCACCGCCGACGTAGAGCACCGGCTTCTCGGCCTCCGCGATCAGCTGAGCCGCAGCCTGGATCTGCTTCCCGTGGGCTTTGGTCACCGGCCGGTACCCCGGCAGATCGATCTGCGGCGGCCAGATGAACGGCGCCTCGGCCTGCTGGGCATCCTTCGTGATGTCCACCAGCACGGGACCGGGGCGACCCGTCGAGGCGATCTCGTAGGCAGCCGCGATCGCGCCGGGGATGTCTTCGGCACGCTTGACCAGGAAGGAGTGCTTCGTGATCGGCATCGTGATCCCCACGATGTCGGCTTCCTGGAACGCATCAGTGCCCATGAGGCTCGAGAAGACCTGGCCCGTGATGCACAGCAGCGGCACGGAGTCCATGTAGGCATCCGCGATCGCCGTGACGAGGTTCGTGGCCCCCGGCCCCGACGTCGCGATGGCAACACCGACCTTGCCAGATGCCGACGCGTACCCTTCGGCTGCGTGACCGGCACCCTGCTCGTGTCGGACGAGGATGTGACGAACTGCCTCGTCGTCCATGAGTGGGTCGTAGACGGGCATGATCGCGCCGCCGGGAAGGCCGAAGACATCGGACACTCCCAGGAGGTCGAGCGAACGGACGACCGCCTCAGCGCCCGTCATCACAGGCGCCGAGGCGCTGCGAGCGGGGGGCCGGGGCACGGCCGTGGCGATGTCGGAAGACATGATGATTCCTTGCGATGGATGTCGAGAGTTGCGAGAGAGGAACGCCTAGTTCGTCGTCGCGCCTTCGGATGCCGAACGCACGAGTCGCGTGTACTTGGCGAGGACGCCACGGGTATAGCGCGGAGGAAGCGGCTCCCAGCCCTGCCGGCGGGAACTCAGCTCAGCCTCGTCGACGAGTAGGTCGAGGGAGCGAGCTGCGATATCGACCCGTATCAGATCACCATCGCGCACGAAGGCGATCGGACCTGCGTCGACCGCTTCGGGTGCTATGTGGCCGATGCACAGGCCGGTTGTGCCGCCCGAGAATCTGCCGTCTGTCAAGAGTAGTACATCTTTTCCGAGCCCAGCGCCCTTGATGGCAGCTGTGATCGCGAGCATCTCCCGCATGCCGGGGCCGCCCTTCGGGCCCTCGTACCGGATGACGACGACGTCGCCGGCCGAGATCTCCCCGGCCTCGAGCGCATCCATGGCGGCCCGCTCACGCTCGAACACGCGTGCGGGGCCTTCGAAGACGTCGCTGTCGAAGCCCGCGGACTTCACGACCGCACCCTCGGGGGCCATCGAGCCGTGCAGGATCGTGATGCCACCGGTCTCGTGAATCGGGTTGTTGAACCCGTGGATGACGGTGCCATCCACCGGGTCGGGGTTCAAGTCGGCGAGGTTTTCGGCGAGGGTCTTGCCGGTCACGGTGAGCGCGTCGCCGTGCAGCAGTCCTTCGTCGAGCATCGCCTTCATGACCACCGGGATGCCGCCGTGGCGGTCGACGTCGTTCATGACGTACTTCCCGAACGGCTTCATGTCTGCGACGTGCGGAACCTTGTCGCCGATGCGGTTGAAGTCGTGCAGGGTGATGTCGACATCAGCCTCGCGCGCGATCGCCAGCAGGTGCAGCACGACGTTGGTCGAACCCCCGAGAGCCATCGCGAGAGCGATCGCGTTCTCGAAAGCCTCCTTGGTGAGGATGTCGCGCGTCGTGATCCCGAGCTTCAGCAGGTTCACGACTGCCTCGCCCGAGCGGTGGGCGAACGCGTCGCGCCGGCGGTCGGCTGACGGCGGGGCGGCAGAGCCGGGAAGGCTGAGCCCCAGCGCCTCAGCGACGGATGCCATCGTGTTGGCGGTGTACATGCCACCGCACGCACCCTCGCCGGGCGCGAAGGCGCACTCGATGCGCTTGAGGTCGGCCTCACTCATCCGGCCCGACAGGCACGCGCCGACACCCTCGAACGAGTCGATGATCGTGATGTCCTTCTCGGTGCCGTCCGAGAGCTTGACCCACCCGGGCGCGATCGAGCCGGCGTAGAGGAAGACGCTCGACAGGTCGAGGCGGGCGCTTGCCATCAGCATCCCGGGGATGGACTTGTCGCAGCCCGCCAGCAGCACTGTGCCATCGAGGCGCTCGGCCATGACGACGGTCTCGACGGAGTCGGCGATGACCTCACGGCTCACGAGAGAGAAGTGCATTCCCTCGTGCCCCATAGAGATGCCGTCAGAGACGGAGATGGTGCCGAATTGGAGCGGGTACCCGCCACCGGAGTGCACACCCTCTTTCGCGCCCTGAGCGAGGCGGTCCAGGCTCAGGTTGCAGGGGGTGATCTCGTTCCAGCTCGAGGCGATGCCGATCTGGGGCTTGTCCCAGTCCTCGTCACCCATACCGACCGCGCGGAGCATTCCGCGGGAGGTGGTGGCTTCGATGCCGTCGGTGACGACCCGGCTCCGAGGTTTGATGTCAATGGTGCTGTCGTGCGGGGCCATGCACGAAGTCTATTCCTGCGCGTGGCGCCGCTGATCCGCGAGCTCGGCCAGGGTGGCGGCCATCGCGGGGATGTCGGGCACGCTCACTCGAGCCGCCGTCTCGCCGTCGCCCACGTGGATGCCGAGATCCTGCGACTGCAGGCTGCGCAAGGCATCCTCGTCGGTCGTGTCGTCACCGGCGAACAGCACGGCGTCGGCGTGAACCCGCTCGCGGAGGTTCGCGATGGCGCTGTCTTTCCCCTCGTGCCGGAAGGCGTACTCGACGATCTTCTTGCCGGTCCGGCGACGCCAGTCGGGGGCTGCGGAAGCGACCATCTCATCCACGGCGGCTGCTGCCTTCTCCCCCGCCTCCTCAGTTGCGTTGCGGGTGTGAACACCGAACCCGAAGGTCTTCGGCTCGATCCACACGCCCTCGTAGTCCGAGGCGATCTCTTCGGCGCGGGCGCGCAGCAGATCGCGGAGACCGCGCTCGGCGTCATCCTCGGCGGGCTCAACCGGCCCCTCGCCGGGGAACCAGTATTCAGCACCGTGGGAGGCAGCGAGAGTGATCGGTGAGTCATCCGTGTGCTCGGCAATGATCCGCAGGTCGACGAGGCTGCGCCCCGACACGAGGGCTACCACCGTGTTCGGCAGCGCGGCCAGCGCATGGACCGCGTCACGGGCCGCGGGCAGCATCCGCGCTGTCATCGGGTCCTCCACGTGCGGCGAGAGTGTGCCGTCGAAATCGAGGGCGACCAGCAGGGTCGGGACACCCGCGACGGATGAGAGGGCTTCGAGCACCGGGGCGGGGAGGGCGTCGGAGACGGGATTGGCGTCGGGATTCGTCATCTCGGTTCTTTCCGTTCGGGTGATCGGGCGGGACAACTCGCGGTCAGGAAGGACAACTCGCGTGAGGGAGGGACAACTCGCGGTCAGGAAGGACAACTCGCATGGGGGAAGGACAACTCGCGGTTAGCGCTTCGCCGCCGCGAGAGCCTCGAGGAAGGACTTGGACCAGTCGCTCACGTCGTGATCGAGCACGCGGCGGCGAAGCGTGCGCATCCGGCGGCCCTGTTCGGTCCCCGGCATCTCGACGGCGCGCATGATGGCATCCTTCATACCGTCGATGTCATGGGGGTTGATGCGGATCGCCGACCCCAACTCGTCGGCAGCCCCGGCGAACTCGCTCAGCAGCAGCACCCCGCGGTTGTCGATGCGGCTGGCGACATATTCCTTCGCGACGAGGTTCATACCGTCGCGCAGCGCCGTCACGAGCATGACGTCGGCGGCCAGGTACAGCGCGACCATCTCTTCGCGCGGGAAGGCCTGGTGCAGGTACCGGATGGCGGTGTGGTCCATCGTGTCGAAGTCGCCATTGATGCGCCCGACCGTCAGTTCGATCTCGTCGCGCAGTTGGATGTAGGCCTCCACCCGTTCGCGGCTGGGGCTTGCGACCTGCACGAGGGTCGCGTCTTCGACGCTGAGTCTGCCGTCTTCGAGGAGCTCACCGAACGCCTTGAGGCGGTGTCGGATGCCCTTGGTGTAGTCGAGCCGGTCGACCCCGAGCATCACGGTCTTGGGGTTGCCGAGGCTCTCGCGGATCTCCTTGGCACGGGCTTGGATGTCGGGGCGCTGCGCGAGCTCGATGTACGACTCCGCGTCGATCGAGATCGGGTACGCCTTCGCGAGGACGTTTCGCGTACTGCCGTCCTCGAGGGGAACCGTGATGCCCGAGGCCTTGGTCGTGTAGTGGAACTGGCGCCTGACGGCCCGGGCGAAGTTGCCGGCATCCGCCACCCGCTGGAACCCGACGACATCCGCGCCGAGGAGTCCTTCGATGACCTGTCGACGCCACGGCAGCTGCGAAAACAGGCCGTATGCCGGGAACGGGATGTGATGGAAGTAGCCGATCGTGAGGTCGGGACGCATCCGGCGCAGCATCGCCGGCACGAGTTGCAGCTGGTAGTCCTGAACCCAGACCGTCGCGCCCTCGGCGGCTGCGGTGGCCGAAGCTTCAGCGAACCGTCGGTTGACGTCGACGTAGGCATCCCACCACACGCGGCGATACCGCGGCGCGGCGATCACGTCGTGATACAGCGGCCAGATCGTGTCGTTCGAGAACCCCTCGTAGTAGTTCTGCACCTCGTCGGCGCTGAGAGTAATGGGGACGAGATGTGTGCCTTCGAAGTCGAAGGGTTCCAGTTCGAGCCCCGGCTTGCCGGCCCACCCGACCCAGGCACCCTCGGTCTTGCGCATCACGGGCTCGAGCGCTGTGACCAGACCACCGGGAGAACGCCGCCATCCGCCGTCGTCATCACGGTCCACAGGGAGGCGGTTGGCTACGACGACGAAATCAGCTTGCGACACGCGAGCTCCTTCACGATGGCGGACGCGGGCACTTCCAGGCTAATCGCTTCGCCGGGTTGACCCCCGGGGGTGGACAGCGGCGAGCTGATGTGTAGCGTGGTTCGCATGGGCAAGTACCTCTTTGGCACCGGCATCATCGGAGCAGTCATCTCAGGCTTCTCGCTCCTTCGCGCGCTCCGGGAGGACACCTTCACCTGGCGTACCGCGCTGGCGTGGATCAACTGGGGCATCACCGTTGCTCTGGCGATCGGCGCGATCGTCGACATGCGTCGCATCGACCAGGGAAAGCCCGTTCCGGCCGACTCCCCCGCCGCGCGACGCCTCGAAGACTAGCCGCGGGAACGACTGAGCGGATGCCGAAACTGCGGCATCCGCTCATCGCATGACGGCTTTGGTGGCGTGACAGGGTTCGCTCAGCGCTTGAGGATCAGCGCGTCACCCTGGCCGCCGCCACCGCACAGCGCGACAGCTGCCGTGCCGCTCCCGCGATGCAGCAGCTCGTGGACGGCATGAACCACAAGTCGATTGCCCGAGGCCCCGATCGGGTGACCGATAGCGATGCCGCCGCCGTGGATGTTGACGACGTCGTCGGGAAGTCCGAGTTCTGCCTGCGAGCGCGCAACCACGGCACCGAACGCTTCGTTGATCTCGACGAAGTCCAGATCGGCGGCGGCGATCCCCTCCCGCTCGCAGGCGGCGAGGATCGCCCGCGCGGGCTGGGCGTGAAGGGTGTTGTCGGGGCCCGCGACCTGACCCGCCGACCCGAGGACGGCAAGGACCGGCCACCCGTTCTCGTCCGCGTGCGCTCGGCTCGTGACGATCACTGCCGACGCGCCATCGGAGATCTGTGACGAGTTGCCCGCCGTGATCGTGCCGTCCTTCGAGAACGCCGGACGAAGCCCCGCGAGGGTGTCGACAGTCGTCTCGGGGCGGATGCCCTCGTCGCGGGTGACCAGCTTCGGTTCGCCCTTGCGCTGCGGAATCTCCACCGGAACGATCTCGTCGGCGAATACGTCCGCTTCCCACGCGGCTGCCGCGCGTTGGTGAGAGCGAGCGGCGACGGCATCCTGGTCTTCGCGCGTGACCTCGTAACGGGCGTTGTGGCGCTCGGTGGAGCCGCCCATGCTCTCGCGGTCGAAGGCGTCGGTGAGGCCGTCGTGGGCCATGTGGTCGAGCACCTCGATCGATCCGTACGACCAGCCCTCGCGCGAGCCCATGAGCAGATGCGGTGCCTGCGACATCGACTCCATCCCCGCCGCTACGACGACCCGGGCATCGCCGAGGCGCACCATGCGGGCGGCATCGATGACAGCGGTGAGGCCCGACAGGCACACCTTGTTGATCGAGGATGCGTGCACATCCCAGCCGATGCCCGCGCCGATCGCCGCCTGGCGCGCGGGGTTCTGGCCCGCGCCCGCGGGCAGCACCTGCCCGACCAGAACCGCGTCGACGACCTCGGGGCTGATCCCGGCTTTCTCAAGCGCGCCGCGGATCGCGATGCTGCCGAGCGCCGTGGACGGCAGCGATGACAGCTGCCCCTTCAACCGGCCCTGCGGGGTGCGTGCGGCACCGACGATGACGACATCCTCGTGGTTCATGCCTCCACCTTAAGGTCGCTCGAAACGGTGATCTCGGGCTCTGTCGCAGCCGCGACATCCGCAACGCTGACGCCCGGCGCGAGCTCGACGAGGACGAGGCCCTCGGGTGTCACGTCGAGAACCGCGAGGTCGGTGATGATGCGGTCGACGACGCCTTTGCCCGTCAGCGGCAGCGAACAGTCGTTGACGATCTTCGGCGTGCCATCTTTGGCGACGTGCTCCATGAGGACGATCACCTTCGCTGCACCGTGCACGAGATCCATCGCGCCGCCGGGGCCCTTGACCATCTTTCCGGGGATCATCCAGTTGGCAAGATCTCCGGAGGCCGACACCTGCATCGCACCGAGGATGGCGGCATCGATCTTGCCGCCACGGATCATGCCGAAGCTCGTCGCGGAATCGAAGAACGCGGCGCCCGGCAGGGTCGTCACCGTCTCTTTCCCGGCGTTGATGAGGTCGGGGTCGACGTCATCTTCCTGCGGGTAGGGACCGACGCCCAGGATGCCGTTCTCGGATTGCAGCACGACGGTGACGCCGTCGGGAACGTAGTTGGGCACGAGGGTCGGCAGTCCGATCCCCAGATTGACGTAGGCGCCGTCGGCGAGCTCCTGGGCGGCGCGGGCAGCCATCTCATTGCGGGTGAGTGCCATCTCAGGCTCCTTCCGGGGTCACCGAGACGGTGCGTCGCTCGATGCGCTTTTCGATGTCGGAACCGACCTCGACGATGCGGTGAACGTACACGCCGGGCAGGTGCACGGCATCCGGGTCGATCTGGCCCGGCTCGACCAGCTCCTCGACCTGCACGATGCAGATGCGGCCGGCCATCGCCGCGAGGGGGTTGAAGTTTCGAGCTGCCTTGTTGAAGACGAGGTTGCCGTGACGGTCACCACGCAGCGCGTGGACGAGGGC
This sequence comes from Microbacterium sp. UBA837, assembly GCF_002296025.1. Lineage (NCBI taxonomy): Bacteria > Bacillati > Actinomycetota > Actinomycetes > Micrococcales > Microbacteriaceae > Microbacterium > Microbacterium sp. UBA837. Next base: position 13,332 of record NZ_DBHD01000194.1, on the reverse strand, counting down.
GTAGTCGGTGACGATCGCTTCCTCGAGCACATACTCACGCTCGCGCCCCGACACCTCGAAGGTGCGGACATCCTTCACCGGCGAAGCGACGGCCACGCCGCCTGACCCGTCATAGCGCCGAGGCAATCCACCCTCGGCTACCTGGGTCCCCACGCCGGTCTGCGTGTAGAAGGCGGCGATCCCGGCGCCGCCCGCGCGGAGCTTCTCGGCGAGCGTGCCCTGCGGCGTCAACTCGAGCTCGAGTTCGCCAGAGAGGAACTGCCGCTCGAACTCCTTGTTCTCGCCCACGTACGACGAGATCATCTTGCGGATGCGCTTGTCGGCGAGCAGGATGCCCAGGCCCCAGTCATCCACCCCGCAGTTGTTGGACACGATCGACAGGTCGCCGACGCCGCGCGCGTGCAGCGCCTCGATCAATGCCATCGGGTTGCCCGACAGTCCGAACCCGCCGACGGCGAGGGTAGCGCCGTCGGGGATGTCGGCCACGGCTGCGGCCGGCGACTCCCACGTCTTGTCGATCACGGATGAACTCCTTCGGTCTGCCGGTTCGGGTGCGGGGCGCATCATGAATGGCTCGCCGCACCACCATCGTCTCCGCCTGGCGCCCGCCGACGCCAGCATCCGCTTGCGATGTGGACATCACCACGACTACCGTCCACATCATGGACAGCCCTCCCTCCGTACCGGGCGCGCAGGCAATCGCGCGCGCGGCATCTCTGCTGCGCTTGGTGTCGGCAGGAGGCGCTGCGGGCCTCACCGTTTCGGAGCTGGCCCGTCGGGCGGATCTCACCCGCCCGACGACCCACCGACTCCTCACGGCGCTGCGCCACGAGGGGCTCGTCGACCAGGACGAAGCACTCGGCACCTGGATGCCGGGGCCCGAGCTCTACCTGATGGGTACGGCCGCAGCATCCCGGTACGACATCACGAGCCTCGCTCGCGACATCGTGCGCTCGCTCGCCGTCCGCACCGAAGAAAGCGCCTTCCTCTCGGTGCGACGCGGCGACGAGACAGTGTGTCTGTTGCGCGAGGAGGGGAGCTTTCCCATCCGATCCTTCGTACTGTCCGAGGGTGTGCGCTTTCCCCTGGGCGTCGCGTCGGCGGGGCTCGCGATCCTCTCCTTCCTTCCAGACCACGATGTGGACGCATACTTCGAGCGGCATCCTGAGCTCCCGGAGCGGTGGGGTGCCGCTCACGCCCCGACGCGGCTTCGGGGCCGTCTGCGCGAGACGCACGAGCGCGGGTACGCCGTCAACCCGGGCCTGATCGTCGAAGGAAGCTTCGGCGTCGGGGCCGCTGTTTTCACACGCGAAGGGCACCCGCAGTGGGCGTTGAGTCTCACGGGAGTCGAGTTCCGATTCGGACCCGACCGGCTCCCCGAGCTCGGCCGCATCCTGCTGGCCCACGCGCACCAGCTGACGACACGCGTCGCGGCATCCCGGGGCTGAGACCGCCCGGGCTGCCGCAACAGGCGCTGTCAGCCGCGCTCAGGCGACCTCCGGATTGACCTGCGCCTCCAGCGCGGTCTGTTCACCGTACGACGACTGTCACCGTGGCGAGGCGGGCGAGTACCTGCTGGCTGGTGGATCCGAGCAGGAAACGCGCAACTCGGCCGTAGCCATGTGACCCGATGACGGTAAGGCGAGCTTGCGAGGCGAGTCGATTGATCAGCGTGTCCGGACTATCACTCCTCTCGACCACGCGGCGCACGTCCAGGTCGGGATACAGCTGCGGAATACCGGCGATCGAAATCGCGAGCGCTTCCTCGGTGAGCTTCTGCATGATCTGGAGGTAGTCGTCAGGGTATGACCGAACGTAGAGGGGAAGCGCCACCGGAGACCAGCTGCTCACCGCGGTGAGCGGTTCTCCGGATCGGTCTGCTTCGACGGCGGCGAAGGCGATAGCGAGCTCGGAAACGTCTGACCCATCGACGCCAACGATCACCCCGGACCGGCCAGTGAGGTCGAGGTCGGGCACGACGACCACGGGGCACTGTGCGGCGGCGGTGATGCGGATCCCGTGCGGACCTCGAGCCGGCCCTGATAGCGGGCCGCGGTAGTCGCTACCGATGACCAGCAGCGCGGCATCCTTCGAGGCTTCGATGAGCTGTTCGACCGGCTTGCCGCGTGCGACACGTGTCCGGGCGGGCACGCCGCGTGCACGCACACGCTCGGCCTCTTCATCCAGCATGTTCTGTGTCAGCTCGAGCGCATGATCGATGATGTTGCCTTCACCGATGACACCGGCGGCACCGCCGACGATCGACACCAGTTCGAGCCGGTCGCCCCTGATCGTCGCCCGCTCGGTGGCCCAGTCGACGGCGCGGCGCGATACGGCAGCATCCGTCACCCCGACGATGATCTTCTCCTGCATCTCGTACTCCTTTGTTCGGGCCCGGAGTCCGGTTGGCGCTGTCGCGCCCCGGATCTGCTGATCGCAGCATCCCCTGCCGGGCGCCACTCGGGTAGGGGCGGAGGTCCCATCGGCGGGGACCATGGGCCCTACCTCACGTCCGCCTGGTTTGGCACGGTGGAAGGAACGCCCGGACGAGGAGTGACGGGAGCAGAATCAAATGTCCGCTGTGAGCCGCGAAGGGTCTCGGGAGCCTCATGCGCCGCGGGGACGGACACCGGCTGAACTCACCCATCACCCGGCCGCGGCATCGGGTTCGCCGAACGATCCCCATGGTCACCCTGCCGGTGTCGTGCTCGAGGGACTCGAAACGACTCGTGCGGGGCTCGCCTCGGGGGAGGTAGACCGGCGCCATGCGCACTTCGGGCCGAACAGTCTGCCAGAACCGTCGCCGACGCATCCGGTCTTGCGGTTCCTGGCGCAGTTCAACAACGCAATCATCTACGTTCTGCTTGCGGCTGCGGTGATCAAGCTCGCGTCGCGTGACTATATCGACGCGTCGGTGATCCTCGCGGTCGCACTTATCAACGCGATCATCGGGTTCGTCCAGGAGGGGCAAGCCGAGAAGGCCCTGCGCGGAATCCGCAAGATGCTCTCGCCGCACGCCACCGTGCGGCGAGATGGCAGCTGGCACGACATCGACGCTGCCACGCTGGTCATCGGCGATATCATTCGAGTCCACGCCGGCGATCGAGCGCCCGCGGACGCAAGGCTGGTCGAAGCGCGTGATGTGCGGGCAGATGAGGCTGCGCTGACGGGCGAAGCGGTTCCTGCGGCCAAACACACCGACACTGTGCCGCACGATGCCGCCCTCGGCGACCGGCACAATATGCTACACGCCGGATCGATCGTGGTCGCCGGACGAGCTGTGGCCGTGGTCACCGCGACCGGAATCCGTACTGAACTCGGCCGTATCCAGCAGCTGGTTCGCGATGTCGAGCGCACGGACACCCCGCTCATCCGCTCGATCAACCGGCTCGGACGTCAGCTGACGGTCACCGTGCTCGTGCTGGTCGTCGTGATGGTCGCGCTCGGATCGATCCTGCACGGGAACTCCCCGGAGTTGCTACTATCATCCGCCATCGCATTTGCGGTGGCCGCGGTGCCGGAGGGGCTGCCGGCGGTAGTGACGATCACCCTTGCACTGGGCGTGCGGCAGATGGCTGCACAGCGGGCGATCACCCGCCGACTGGCTGCGGTAGAGACCCTCGGGTCGGTCACCGTAATCTGCTCCGACAAGACCGGCACGCTGACCAAGAACGAGATGACCGTGAGGGCCGCCACCACCGCGGCCGCCCGGTACACGGTCACCGGCGAAGGCTACGATCCCACGGGAGCGATCCTGCGAAACGGCGACCTGGATTCCGCGGGTATGCCGGATCTGCGCGAATTGGCGCTCGCGCTCACCCTGTGCAACGACGCGCGGCTCGACCACACAGAGACCGCCGGGTGGCGGGTCGTGGGGGATCCCACCGAAGGCGCACTGATCACCCTGGGTCGCAAGGCTGGCATCGACGCCTCCGACTTCGCGCGCCAGGACGAGATCCCGTTCGAAGCCAGCGTGAAGTACATGGCCACCCTCAACCGATCGATCGCGGGAAGGCAAGTCATCTTCGTCAAGGGTGCGCCCGACCGTCTGCTCACCCTTTGCGAGCACCAGCGAGCCACCGACGGAGGGAAGGACCCGGTGGAGCACGACCGGTGGCAGGCGCTCGTCGACGAGTACACCGCGCAGGGAATGCGGGTCCTCGCCGCAGCTCGTCGTGACGTGTCACCGGATGTCCTGACCGTCGAGTCTGAGGATCTTCGCGGACTGGTGCTGCTGGGCATCGTCGCCATCGCCGACCCGCCACGACCCGAAGCGACGGCCGCGATCGCCGAATGCCAGGAGGCCGGCGTGAGCGTGAAGATGATCACCGGTGACCACGCCCGCACCGCGCATGCCATCGCCGCCGAGATGGGGGTCGTCGACGACGGCGCGACAGTGCTGACCGGGGCCGAGATCGACGGGATGGACGACGTACAGCTGCGGGATGTCGTCGCGGACGTCGACGTGTACGCGCGTACCAGCCCAGAACACAAACTGCGCATCGTCGCTGCACTCCAGTCCCGCGGTGGCGTGGTCGCGATGACCGGTGACGGAGTCAACGACGCTCCCGCGCTGAGCCGAGCCGACGTCGGCGTCGCCATGGGAATGAAGGGAACAGAAGCCGCCAAAGACGCCTCCGATATCGTCCTCGCCGATGACAACTTCGCCACCATCGAGCGAGCCGTACGCGAAGGCAGACGCGTCTACGACAACCTGCGCAAGTCCGTGGTCTTCATCCTCGCCACGACACTCGGGCAAGCCCTGGTCGTCTTCACCGCCGTCGTGGTTGGCTTCCCCGACCCTCTGCAGCCCACTCAGATTCTCTGGGTGAACCTCGTTACCGCCGTTACCCTTTCTCTCGCCTTCGCCTACGAACCAGTCGAGCCCGGAACGATGAAACGACGACCCCGGTCCGCCGGCGAGTCGATCCTCTCAGGAAAGCTGCTCATGCTCGCGGGAATGGGCATTGTGGTATCAGCCGCGACGATCATTGCCTTCTTCGCCGAACTCGCTCGCGGTGCTGACCTCGAGACGGCGCGCGCCGAAGCAGTGACAGTACTCGTGGTCGCTCAGGTGGCCGTGTTGTTCAACGTTCGCCTCCTACGCCGATCGAGCTTCACCCTGCGTGCACTCACCGGGAATCACGCGATTTGGATCTCCATCGCCATACTTGCCGCACTCCAGACGGGATACACCTACCTGCCACCGTTCCATGCGTGGTTCGGCTCCGTCCCGCTAAGCCTCGCGCAATGGGCGACCGCGATTGGATATGCCCTTGCGTGCTTCCTCGCCATCGAGGTGATAAAGGCAATCGGACGAGTCCTTGCTGCTGCACGCATCCGCCGATTCGCCTTCGAGTCAGCACGCGGCCGCCAGTGATCGATCCACGACGTCACGCAACGCTGCGCGGCGGTGCTGGTCACGCAACGCTGCGCGGCTGGGCGAGCACCGAACGCACCGCCTCACCGACGACGCGCGCACCCTGCTCACTCATCACGATCGTGTAGTGGTTGAGGTCATCGAGCCGCGTGTGCTCGATGCTCGGATACGTCGCGAGGACCCCCTCGAGGTACTCCGGTGCGTACAGCCCCGGCTCCTCACCCTGCAATCCCCGCGGCACCGTGATAAGGGTTGTCGGATGCTGCAGATCGGCGAGTGCGTCCGGCAACGAAGACCCCGTGTTCATGTCGATGGTGTCGTCGACCATCGTCTCGTAGCTTGTGGCCGGTCGCAGCATCCCGGACCCGTCATCGACGAGGTCGTAGGCGAAGTAGCTCTCGAGTTCGGGCGACCACGCCTGCGCGAAGGCGGGGTGGGGCCGCCAGAACTCGAGATAGTCATCGATGGATCCGAACCGCATCGACAGGCGCGCCGCGGTGGGGCCGAGGACATGCGCGACGACGGCATCCGCATCCAACCCCGGTGGAACGTCGAGGGGCAACCCACCATCGACAAGAAGCAGGCTTTCGACCCGCGACGGATGCCGGTGAGCGAACACGACAGACACGAAAGCGCCCATCGAATGCCCGACGACCGGGATTTTCTCAATGCCGAGGTGATCGAGCACAGCGGCCAGGTCGTCCGCGTGCGCAGCAAGCCCAGCTGGCCCGGCTACCTCGTTGCTGCGTCCGCGCCCACGAAGGTCTGGCGCGATCGCGCGAATCCCGGGGAGCTCCTCGACGACGAACGGCCAGGCCAGGTGCGACGAGGTGACGCCGTGGACCAGCAGCACCTGGCCGGTCTGCGGGGCCACCGGATCCCAGACACCAACGTGCAGGTCACCCCCGGGGACGACGACGTCGACAGTGCGATAGGTGTGCGCGCTCATCGTGCGGTCCACCCGCCGTCCATCGTGTAGGAGGCGCCAGTGACCATCCCGGCCTTGTCTGAGACGAGCCAGCCGGCCAGGGATGCAACTTCGTCAGACTCCACGAGACGCTTGACGGCGGTCTCGGTGAGCATGATCTTCTCGACGACCTCGTCTTCGGGGATACCGTGCACCTTCGCCTGGTCGGCGATCTGCTTCTCGACGAGCGGGGTTCGCACATAGGCCGGGTTGATGCAGTTGCTGGTGACACCGTGCGGGCCGCCCTCAAGCGCTGTCACCTTCGACAGTCCCTCCAGGCCGTGCTTTGCCGCGACGTAGGCGACCTTGTAGGGACTGGCGCGCAGCCCGTGGGCGCTGGAGATGTTGACGACCCTGCCCCATCCGTTCGCGTACATGTGCGGCAGCGCGGCACGCACCAGCAGGAACGGCGATTCGAGCATGAGGCGCATCATCACCCGGTAGGTCGCCGGGTCGAACTCGGCGATGGGACTCACCCGCTGGATGCCGGCATTGTTGACCAGGATGTCGACCTCGAGGCTCAGGTCATCGAGCGCTTCGGTCTCGGAGAGGTCGACGACCCAGGCTTCGCCGCCGATCTGTTCGGCAGCCGCGTGAGCGGCGTCCGCGTTGAGGTCGGCAACGACGACACTTGCGCCCCGAGAGGCGAACTCTGTCGCGCATGCGAAACCGATGCCGCTCGCGCCGCCGGTGACCAGGGCGCGTCGCCCCGCAAGGTCGTTCTCGGTCATCGAGGCTCCTCCTTCTTCGGTTCCGCTCGGGGAGCGAGCGCGTTGTCGATGAGCGTCGACATCGACGCCATCACGGCGGGGTCCAGCTCGGCAGGCGGCCTGCCCTCGGCATCCCGTTCCCAGAGCAGGAACCGCATGCCGATGAGCTCTCCCATGCCCATGAGCGCCCACGCCGTGACCTCGGGATCGAGCGCGCGATCGACATCCCCGCTTCCCTGGGCGGCACGGAGCCCCGCCTCATACCCCTCGACGATGCGCGTGTAATGCAGTCGCAGAGTGTCGGGTGAGACGAACTCTGCCTCGCGCACAACCCGGTACAACGCGGGATGCGCCGCAGTGAAGCGGAAGAACCCGGCAAACCCCGCGCGTTCGGCTTCAAGACGGCTCGACGCTCCTGCCATCGCCTCCGACATCGAGTGCCGTACCCGCCGGTTCAGATCGATCACGAGTGCTTCGAAGATCGTCTGCTTGCTGTCGAAGTACAGATAGAACGTTCCGAGCCCGATACCGGCGCGCTCGGTGATCTTGACGATGGATGCCTCGTGGTACCCCTGATCGGCGAACACCGTCTCGGCCGCCTCGAGCAGCCGGCTCCGCGTGGCCTCGCCCCGCTTGGTCAACGGCCGGCCTGTCGCCGACGAGACCGGCGTGACGTCCTCGTCCTCAATGGGAACGCTCATGCGACACCTCCTGAGTCGATGCCACGGTCGCTCTGGCACGCTCACGCAGCCGCGACCTCGCCAACTTGTCGATCGAGGATCGGGGCAGTCGTTCGACGACCTCGACGGCAATGGGGACTTTGAAGGCCGCAAGGGTGCGCCGGGCGTGCGCGAGGATCTCGTCGCGAGAAATGACCGCTCCCGCGCGAATCGTGACGAAGGCGACGCCCCGTTCGCCCCACACCGGATCGGGGACGCCGACCACGGCTGCGCCGCTCACCAGAGGGTGCAGACACAGCGCGTGCTCGACCTCGGCGGGGGCGACGTTCTCGCCGCCGGAGATGAAGATGTCTTTGAGCCGGTCGACGACGGTGAAGACGCCGTCTCGGTCGCGGTGGACGAGATCGCCGGTGCGCAACCAGTCGCCGTGCATGGCCCGCGCGGTGGCATCCGGGTCACCGAGGTAGCCCGCGAACACGCTCGGTCCTCGGACCCAGAGCTCCCCCGTCGCGTCCCCGCGGAGCGGAAGCAGCGTGTGGGGGTCGACGACCTGGACGCTGACGTGAGGATACGGTCGCCCCACCGCGCCCTCGTGGCCGCCGGCGCTGCCGGTCGGGCAGTGCAGCACATTGGGGCCTGCTTCGGTGAGTCCGTAACCCTGGACCAGCTCAACGCCGCGGGCGTGCCACGCGTCTCGAACCGCGCTGGGTAGGGTGGCTCCACCCACGAGCGCGAGGCGGATCGACGACAGATCGCTGGCGTCCCACCCTCGGGATTCGGCGAGCATCGCATACTGCGTCGGAACGCCCATCATCGCGGTGACCCGGCGCTCTCGGATGAGCTGCAGCACGCGCTCGGTGTCGAACGAACGCTCCAGCACGACAGTCGCGCCGCCCCACCACGCGAGCAGCGGCTGGCAGTTCCACGCCGCAACGTGGAACTGCGGCAAGACGGTGAGAACGACATCCCCCTCACCCAGTGGCAGCGCGCGCCCGAGGGCCAGGTTGTTCCAGAAGCAGTTGGCGTGGGTGAGGATGACGCCCTTGGGCGCAGCTTCGCTCCCCGACGTGAACACGATCAGCAAAGGGTCATCGTCGCGGACCGCGCGGGCTGGCCGCGGGTCGCGCGCCGGGGGGACGGCGCGCTCAATGCCGGCAGTCCCCAGGGCGGCAACCAGCGGAGGCTCCGCCAGTTCACGGATGGCGTCGGCCGCGGACGCGGCGAACTCGTCATCGACCACCAGCAGCTGGGGGTCGCTGCGGCCGAGCGTGTCGACGAGCTCACGCGTGCTCTGACGCCACGAGAGCGGAACGAACGCGACACCGACAAGCGCGCATCCGAAGAAGAGCACGACGTGGTCGATGGAGTTTCCCGCGAGCGTTGCGATGCGCGTTCCCGGGCCGAAGCCCGCTCCTGCGAGGCTCTCGGCGAGTTCTCGCGCCCGGTCGGCCAGCTCGCCGTAGGTGATCGTCACCCCGCGATCGTCGATCGCAACACGATGCGGTGTGTGCGCGGCGCGCTCGACCAGCCACCGGCCGATCGTGTGCGACTCGTCTTGTACGTCGTTGCTCACGCTCGAACCTCCGAGGCACCGACCGCATCGGCATCTGCCTCCGCGTCGTCGATGCTCCGCAGACTATCGCGCACGTGACGTTCGCCGTGACGACGACGCCACCAGCCATCGATCGTGCCGGCGATGCCCCCGGGGAGGAACATCACCACGATGATGAACAGCGCACCGAGCAGGAACAGCGGCTCCGACAGCGGAATGCGCAGGAAATCCGGGAGCGACTCGATGGCCTCGGACCCGGCGAGGACCGTGAGCCGCTGATCGAGCAGGGTGTACAGCACTCCCCCGACGATCGCACCCCACCGGAATCCGACCCCGCCGAGGACGACCATGACCAGCACGGTGATGGTGAGATCGGCGGAGACGGACCGCGGCACCGTTCCCGACTGCAGCAGCATGTACGCCACCCCGGCAAGGCTCGCGAGCACCGCGGCGATCACGAAGACGATGAGTCGCACCCGGTAGGGCCGAAGGCCCAGGACCCGCACCCGCTGCTCGTTCTCGCGGGTGGCCCGGGCGAGGTGCCCGAGGCGAGAGGTGTCGACCCAGAGCGTCACCAGGTACACGATCACCAGCACCGCCAGGGCGAACCAGTACAGGTTTCGCGTGTTGATCACGCCGACGAGGAAGTCCGGGACCTGGTCGGTGTTCAGGCTCAGACCCTCCTCACCGCCGGTGATCGCGGAGTTGCGACGCACGAGCACGGAGCCTGCCTGAGCGAAAGCGAGCGTGACCATCGCGAAGGGAATCCCTGAGACGCGCATCGCGACAGCACCCGTGACGAAGGCGATGATCATCCCGCCGATGAGGGCCGCGAACACGCCGGGAAAGAGCGGCACCCCGAAGTGCTCGAGCGCGATGCCGAGGCCATACGCGCCGGCGCCGAAGTAGAGCGCGTGCCCGAACGACAGCATCCCGGACGTGCCCAGCAGCAGGTTGTACGACAGCGCGAGGGATGCGAACACCATGCACAGCGAGAGCAGCGCCAGGGTTCCCGGCTGGTAGGTGGGGGTAGGCAGGATGCCGGGGATCGAGATGTTCAGGAGCGGCAGCACCGCCATGAAGATCACGAGCCCGACGCCGACGAGCGCCGGCCAGTATCGACGGATGCTCATGCCTTCCTCCCGAGGAGTCCAGAAGGTCGCACGAGCAGCACGACCGCCAGCAGGATGACGACGATGAAGTCTCCGGTGCCGCCGAGGTAGAAGTTCGCGAACTGCTGCAACACGGCAACCAGCACGGATGCCACTGCGGCCCCGGTCAGCGAGCCGAGACCACCGACGACCGTGACGATGAACGCGAAGATCAGCAGCGTGGATCCGAGGTGCGCTGACACGAACGTCGAGTAGTGCATCGCCAGCACGCCGCCGATGCCGGCAGCTGCCCCGCCGATCGCGAAGACGAGAGTGAAGGAGCGCCGCACGTCGATTCCGAGAGCCGTCACCATCGAACGGTTCTCGACGCCAGCGCGGATGATCATGCCGTACCGCGTCTTCTGGAGGAACAGCACCAGTGCTGCCAGCACGAGCCCCGCGGCGAGCATCAGGATCCAGTACACGTTGGGGATCCGGGCTCCGAGGATCTCGGTGGTCTCCTTGAGCGAGGGTGGACCCGAGATCGGAATCGCGTCGGTGCCCCACACCCCTTCGAACAGGGCGACCGCGGCGAATGAGAGTCCGACCGTGACGAGCACTTGCTCGATGTGTCGCTCATAGAGCGGGCGGATCAGCACGAGTTCGGTCAGGGTTGCAAACAGAGCGCCGACCGCAGCGCCGACAAGGATCGAGACGAGAAACGACCACCACGACTCGGTCCCGAGCGCCTGCGCGACCATCCATCCGAGGAAAGCACTCAGAGTCAGGAACGCCCCGTGCGCGAAGTTGAGCACGTGCATGAGGCCGTAGATCAGACTCAGGCCCGAGGCGACGAGAAAGTAGAGGGCCCCGAGACCGACACCGGTCACCAGGGTCAGGATGATGGTGCTCACGAGTGGGCCTCCGAGGACGGTGCAGGCTTGGGATCCGCGGGCCGCTCGGCATGAACACCGAGCAGTCGCTGGGTGAGCTCCTCGTCGTCGAGGATCTCGCGGGCGGGCCCGACGTGGACGACGCGGCCGCTGTCGATGACTATCGCGTCGTGCGCGAGTCGTTTGACGACCTCGAGGTTCTGTTCCACCAGCAGGATCGGCACCGTCTTTGCTGCCTCCTCGAGGGCGTCTGCAACCTCGGTGACGATCTTGGGGGCGAGCCCCTTGGTCGGTTCGTCGACCAGCAGCAGCTGGTTGTCGTTCATGAGCGCGCGGGCGACCGAGACCATCTGCTGCTGTCCGCCCGAGAGGGTGCCGGCCATCTGGTCGCGACGGTTCACGAGGTCGGGGAAGAGCTCGGCGACGAACTCACGGCGCGGATTGCGCTGCCGTTCGGCCAGGGCGAGATTTTCGGCGACCGTGAGCTTGGCGAACACCTCACGGTCTTCCGGAACGTAGCCGACGCCCCGCTTGACGATCCGATGGGTGGGGAGCGTGTCGATCCGCTCTCCGGCAAGGCGCACCTCGCCGCGGCGATGAATCAATCCCAGGATGCCGCGCAGCGTCGAGGTCTTGCCGACACCATTGCGTCCGAGGACCGCCGTGATGCCGGTGGCCGGGACCGAGAAGGTCACGCTCTCGACGACCGGCTGGCCGCTGATCGAGCAGCGCAGGTCGCTGACTTCGAGGATGGCGCTCATGCGGCGTTGCCCAGGTAGGCGCTTTGCACGAGCGGGTTGGCCATGATCTCAGCGGGTGAGTCGAACGCGATGATCGAGCCGAAGTACATCACTGCCACCTTTTCTACGAGCCCCATCAGTACGTCGATGTGGTGTTCGACCATGAGAACCGTGCATCCGGTTCTCGCCTGCAGCTCGCGGATGTTGTCGACGAGGCCCGCCACATCGCCAGATGCGACGCCAGCCATCGGCTCGTCGAGCAGCACGATCTTCGAATCCATGGCCAGGAGCACCGCGATCTCGAGCTTGCGCTTGTCGCCGTGGGAGATGTCTCCCGCCGGAGTGAGGAGCTTGTGGGTCAGGCCCACTTCTTCGAGATTCTGCAGGGCGCGCTGGGTTGCGGCATCCTTCTTCGCGCCACCGCTCTTCGATGGAAAGTGGAAGAGGGAGTAGTCACGCCCCACCGCGACCTGCGCGGCGAGCCTGACGTTCTCGAGCACGCTCAGCTTGGGGAACAGGCTCGAGGTTTGAAAAGTGCGCCCCAGTCCCGCCCGCGCCCGGGCGGGCACCGACATCCTCGTGATGTCTTCGCCGTTCATCAGGACCCGACCTGCTGTGGGGGTCATGATGCCGGAGACGACGTTGAACAGCGTGGTTTTGCCTGCGCCGTTCGGCCCGATGACGCCGACCAGGGAACCTGGGGCGACATCGACGTCGACATCCTTCAGAATCGTCGCGCCGCCGATCTGCAGACCCAGCTTCTCCACCCGCAGGGCGGAGGGAGCCGGATGCTGCGCGGGCGCGGACGGAACCGGAGTGCTCATTGGTTCTGGGCCTTACTGCGCTTCGGCGGGGGCTACCGCGTCGGCAGGCACCGTGTCGATCAGCTCGGGAACGAAGCTGCCGCCGTCGGCGACGAGCTTGACCTGATACATCTCCTGCAGCAGCGCGTGGTCGCCAGCGCGCACCGTCAGCGTGCCCTTCGGACCGTCGAAGGAGTAGCCCTCGAGGGCTGCGATCATCGCGTCGACATCGCCCTGACCCTCATCGATCGCGTGCACGATCATGAGTGCCGCGTTGAAGCCGTCGGGGCTGAAGAGGTCGGGCGTGCAGCCGTCCTCTTCGAGCAGGCTGATCATCTCGGTGTTGACGGCGTTGTCGGGGGCGCCCGGGAAGTAGTAGTTCAGGAAGTTGATCTTCTCGGATGCCTCACCGTAGGCGCCGAACGTGGCGGAGTCACCGAGCCCGGTGACGACGGGAATCGCGTCGAGCACGCCCTGCTGGCTCATCGCCTGCCACATCGCACCCGAGGTCGCCCC
>NZ_DBHD01000212.1:0-6377 GCF_002296025.1 Microbacterium sp. UBA837 | reverse complement strand
TCCAGCTAACTCTCAGGAAACCGCGGCGATCCGCCACGACGCCTTGTGCGCGTCACCCGGTGCGATCACACCGAGCCCCGTGTCGAACGGGTAGCGGTCATCGTTGAAGGCATCCGGGGCGCAGGTCATCGGTTCGACAGCGAGGCCCGCTCGGTGACCCGGCGCTTCCGGCCCGCCGGGCTGGTCGGCCGTGTGGACCTGAACCCACGGGCACCGCGAGTCCCATGTGATCGCTGCACCCACACCCTGCGCATCGGTCACCCGCGCCGTCACGAGTCCGTCGCGGTCCCGCACGAGATCCGTGTAGGCGTGGTCGATCATGACGGCGCCGAGGGTCCGCGGTTCGCGGAAGTCGAAGCGTTCGGCATCCGCTGTCACCGGCTGGAGCCCGACTGGCGAGAGCCGGTCGGGGGTGACCGTGAGTACCTGAGCTGCCGGAAGCGTGAGAGTCCAGTCATCCAGGTCGCCCGGGGCGACGAGGTACGGATGCGGGCCCGTCCCCCAGGGCGCGAAGTCATGACTCAGGTTGGTCGCCTTCACCCGCTGGGTGAGGCCGTCAGCACCGAGAGCGAAGGTCGTCTCGACACGAATACGCCACGGATACCCCTGCTGCGGTTCGATCGTGGCTCCGAGGGTCACCCAGCTCTCGGCGGTCTCGACCGGCGCGAAGTCCAGCCAGGATGCGAGGCCGTGGAGGGCCTGACCGCGCCCAGGCTCGGTGAGAGCCACCTCGTACGAATGCCCCCCGAACACATAGCGGCCGTCCACGATGCGATTGGGCCAGGGCGCAAGCGTGGCACCGCGGAAGAAGGGCCGCACGATGTCGGGCTCGAAAGGGACGACAAGGTCCCGGCCACGGTATGTGAGGCTCCGAAGGGTTGCACCGACGCTTGCGATTGTTGCCTCGTAGTCGCCAGCGGTGATCGTGTACTGCGTTCCGGATGCCGGGATCACGGCCGAAGACTCATCGTTCATATCGCCAGTCTGCCTGACGCCGGCAGCTACCGCCTCGGGCACATCGACCGCGCTCACAGACCCTGGGCGAGGCGGTAGTAAGCCTGGTTCCAACGAACTTCCTTCTGGAAGCCACGCACCGTGGTGTCTTCGTCGATGACGAGCAGCTCTGTCTCGGCAAGTTCGGCGAAGTCGCGGAACACCTCGATGCCGACAGCTGTGGACATCACGGTGTGGTGGGCGGCTCCCGCCGTCAGCCAGCACGCCGCCGAAGTGGCGAAGTCGGGCGCCGGCTTCCAGATGGCCCGCCCGACGGGGAGCTTGGGAAGATCGGGCGCTGCGACGTTCTGGACGACATTGGCGACCAGGCGGAACCTGTCGCGCATGTCGCTCATCGCGACGACGACGGCGGGGCCGGGGTCGGCAGTGAAGACCAGGCGCACCGGGTCGTCCTTGCCGCCGATGCCCAGCGGGTGGATCTCCAGGCTGGCCTTCTGGCTCGACAGGGTCGGAGCGACCTCGAGCATGTGCGCACCCAGGATTTTCTCGTCGCCGGGGACGAGGTCGTAGGTGTAGTCCTCCATGAGGCTTGCGCCGCCGGGAAGCCCCTCGCCCATCACGTTCGCGACGTGCACGAGGATCGCGGTCTTCCAGTCGCCCTCGGCGCCGAATCCGTATCCCTCGGCCATGAGGCGCTGGACGGCAAGACCGGGCAGCTGCTTGAGTGCACCGAGATCTTCGAAGCTCGTCGTGAAGGCGCCGAAACCGCCGGCCTCCAGGAACGAGCGCAGCCCGACCTCGATCGCCGCCCCGTCACGCAGCGACTGGTGGCGCTCCCCGTCGCGGCGCAGTTCAGGGACGATCTCATAGAGCTCTTCGTACTCGTCGATGAGGGCGTCGATCTGCGCGTCGGATGCGGCAGCCACGGCATCCGCGAGTTCATTGACGCCCCACGTGTTGACCTGCACGCCGAAGCGGAGCTCAGCCTCCGTCTTGTCACCCTCGGTGACGGCGACGTAGCGCATGTTGTCTCCGAAGCGCGCGAGCTTCAGCGAACGCGCGGCGGCAAGGCCGGCGGCTGCGCGCTGCCACGTCTCGATCTGACCGCGAACTGCCGGGTTCGACACGTGCCCGACGACGGTCTTGCGAGGAACGCCCAGGCGAGTCTGGATGTACCCGAACTCCCGGTCGCCGTGGGCAGCCTGGTTGAGGTTCATGAAATCGAAGTCGATCTCGCTCCACGGCAGCTCGACGTTGGCCTGCGTGTGCAGGTGCAAGAGTGGCTTCTGCAGCGCATCGAGCCCGCCGATCCACATCTTGGCGGGGCTGAAGGTGTGCATCCACGCGATGATCCCGATGACCTCGTCACGGGCGTTCACCTCGAGTGCCAGGCGACGGATGCTGTCGGCATCCTTCAGTACGGGCTTCCAGACGACGCGGATGGGCAGCTCCGAGAGCCCTGCAGCAACAGCTTGGGACTGCTCGGCGACTTGGCGGAGAGTCTCTTCGCCGTAGAGGTTCTGACTGCCGGTGACGAACCAGACCTCGCGGGTCGCGAAGGTGTTGAGAGAAGTCATGAGGGTCTTTCTTCGATGAGGTGGGGATCTAGAGTGCGGTGACTGCAGCGCGCTCAGCGGCAAGACCGGCGCGGTAGCTGTCGAGGTAGGAGGCGTAGCCCGCGACGTCGGCGGGGTCGGGAACAACGGTGGCGAACTCGGCGTCCGCGAACGCGACGGCGTCGAGGTATGCGGCGAGCGAGGCGTCTGTGGCACCCGTGTGGCGGGCTGCGGCGTAGGCGGCAAGAACCGCGATGCCCCACGCTCCGCCCTCCGAGGCATGACGTTCGACCGAGACAGCAGTGTCGAGAGCTGCGGCCAGCACCCGCTGCGCGACACCGGCGGTGCGGAAGACGCCGCCGTGTGCGAGCATCCGGTCAACTGCCACACCCTCGTCATCGAGCACTCGCATTCCGAGACTCAACGTCGCAAAGACGCCGGCCAGCTGCGAGCGCACGAAGTTTGCGAGGGTCAGCTGACTGTCGGGGGTGCGGATGACCAGGGGTCGCCCCTCGTCGAGGCCCGCGATGGGCTCTCCGGACAGGTGGTTGTACGAGAGGATGCCGCCGGCATCCGGTGCGGCGGTGAGCGCCTCGGTGAACAGGGCTTCGTAGACCGAGTCGGGGGGCCGCGGCGACCCGATGAGGTCTGCGAAGCGCTGGAAGACACTCACCCACGCGGCAAGCTCCGAGGCTCCGTTGTTGCAGTGCACCATCGCGACCGGGTCACCGGCGGGCGTCGTGACGATATCGAGCTCGTCGTGTGCTGCCGAAAGCGGACGCTCGAGCACGATCATCGCGAAAATGCTCGTGCCGGCGCTGACGTTTCCGGTGCGCGGAGCGACGGCGTTGGTGGCGACCATCCCCGTGCCGGCATCACCCTCGGGAGGGCAGAACAGCGCGCCGGGCCTGAGCGCACCGGTCGGGTCGAGTAGCGCTGCCCCCTCGGCGCTGAGCTCGCCTGCGTCGGCGCCCGCCGACAGGACTGTGGGAAGCACCTCGAGCAGGGGCCGGGGCGCGGCATCGGCCGCGAGCTCATCGAAGCGCACCACGAGCTCGGCGTCATAGCCACCGGTGGCAGGATCGATCGGGAACATGCCCGACGCGTCGCCGACACCCAGCACGCGGCGGCCCGTCAGTGCCGTGTGCACGTATCCCGCGAGCGTGGTGAGACGGTCGATGGCGCCGACGTGAGGTTCGGCATCCAGCATCGCCTGGCGGTAGTGGGCGATCGACCAGCGAAGCGGAATGTTCACGCCGAACAGGTCGCTGAGTTCGCTCGCAGCGGCACTTGTGCTCGTGTTGCGCCAGGTCCGGAAGGGGACGAGCAACTGACCCTGCGCGTCGAAGGCCAGATAGCCGTGCATCATCGCTGAGATGCCGATGCTCGCGAGGGACTCGATCGCCATCCCGTAGGCCTGCTGTACCCGGATGCCGAGCGCGGCATACGCCGCCTGGATGCCCGACCATACCTCGTCGAGCGAGTAGGTCCACACCCGGTCGACGTAGCTGTTCTCCCACTCGTGGCTCCCGACCGCGAGCACCTGTCCGGTCTCGGCGATCAGGCAGGCCTTGATGCGGGTGGAACCCAGCTCGATGCCCAGGCTCGCCTGCCCGCCAGCGATCGCAGCACGGGCTTCGTCAGTGCTCAGGGCGTTCATCGGCGGTCGTCCGTCGACTGGCCGTACACGTTCTGGTAGCGGTTGTAGAGGCTGTCGATCGCTTCCTGCGGAATCGGGATGACCGGCCCCGCCTGCTTCGCGATGTGCACGGTGCGGGCGACGTCTTCGAGCATGACGGCTGCCTTCACGGCATCCTTCGCGCTCGACCCGATGGTGAAGGGACCGTGGTTCTGCATGAGGACCCCGCGCGAGCGGTGACCGCGCAGCGTCTCGACGATGCCGCGGCCGATCGAGTCGTCACCGATGATCGCGAACGGACCGACCGGGATGGGGCCACCGAACTCGTCTGCCATCGCCGTGATCACGCACGGGATCTCTTCGCCGCGCGCAGCCCACGCGACGGCGTAGGTCGAGTGGGTGTGGACAACGCCGCCGACCTCGGGCATGTTTCGGTAAACGTAGGCGTGAGCAGCCGTGTCGCTCGACGGCGAGCGCTCACTTCCCTCGCTGCCGGGGATGACGTTGCCGTCGAGGTCGCAGAGGATCATGTTCTCGGGGGCCAGATCGTCGTACGAGACACCTGAGGGCTTGATGACGAACAGGTCAGCGCCAGGAACGCGACCCGAGACGTTGCCTCCGGTCCAGACGATCAGGCCGTACCGCACAAGCTCGGAGTGCAATGCCGCGACATCGGCGCGCAGGCGGTCGATCGCCTCACTGACAGCACTGTCGAATTCGGTCATCAATGAATCCTTCCGAGACACCCTCGTCGTCGCGCATGTCTGCGCCGACCAGCCACCCTTGGAATGTTACCGGTAACACTTCACTTCCGCCAGCGCTCACCCCTCGAAGCCCTTCTGGGCGGTGATATCAGGCAGTCGAGGCTGCGCTCGAGGAGCGGACGATGAGCTGAGCGGGCGCCGACGGCAGAGAAACACCGCCCACGACAGCGGCGACGCAGCGACGCGCATCTCCGAGGACATCGACGCGAACTGTCGTGAGTGCCGGCGCATAGAACTCCGCATCCGGGTTGTCATCGAAGCCGACGACCGCGAGATCTTCGGGAACCCGCACGCCCCTCGCGGCGAGGCCCGCCATGAGTCCCAACGCCATCTGATCGTTCGCGGCAAGGACCGCGGTCACCTCGCCCGCCCGCGCCGCCGCGGCGACCTCCGGCGCTCGGACCGCCCCGGATCGAGCCGACCAGTCACCGCGCCATTGACGGGCAACGGAGAGGCCCGCCGCATCGAGCGCGTCAGAGGCGCCTTGCGCACGGGCTGTCTCTTCGAGCCAGTCGACCGGTCCTCCCAGCCGCCCTATACGTCGGTGGCCCAGCTCGGTGAGATGCGCCGCGGCCAGAGCCGCACCCTCGCGTTGCGCCCTCGCGCCGGCGTCGGCGTGCAGCGCGGCGATCGGGACACCCAGTCCCCGCTCGCGCAGCGCCGAGACCATGCGCTCGTGCGGGGCGACGAGCACGAGCCCGTCGATGCCCTGAGCGAGGACATGGGCGATCGCTCTGTCGATCGCTTCCGGGTCACCGGCATCGGCATAGGCAGTGGCTATCCACAACCCGGCCTCGCGGGCGGCTTCGGCGAGCGCGGCGATTCCCACCGTGGGGCCGTAGAGGGTGGCATCCGTGGCGATGACACCGATGGTGCGGGTGGATGCCGTACCGAGCGCCCGCGCGGCGTTGTTGACACGGTAGTCGAGGGTGCGCATGGCCTCGACGACGCGCGCCCGTGTCTCGGGGCGGATGTTGGGGTAGTCGTTGATCACCCGCGACACCGTCTGGGTCGACACCCCCGCAAGCCGAGCGACCTCGCGTACCCCGGCGGGGCGCGTCGGGCGGGTGGCATCGCTCATGGAGCCTCAGCGTAGTGCCGCACCGACTCGGCTATGACGCGAGTGCAGTGTTCAGAGTGCGTCGATGCGCGCCTTCAGTTGCGCCACGATCTCGGGGTCGACCTGGCCGCCCGCGAAGGTCAGCACGGTGTTCACAGGCATGCCCTTCGCCATTCCGACCATGGGATGGGTCGGAAGCTCGGGAACCAGCTCGTCGATGATCGCCCGCGCCTCCGGGTCGTCGAGCAACTGCCCGAGAGTGGTCGTGTTCAGATCGAACTTGCCAGCCATCGTGTGTTCCTCCATTGGCGAGGCGCGCATCCAAACGCGCGCGCTCTCAGCTTCCCAGCGGCGGCCGCCGGCAGCAACCGTCAGATCGCTGAAAGAGCGGTCTCCTGCTGGTG
>NZ_DBHD01000218.1:0-26612 GCF_002296025.1 Microbacterium sp. UBA837 | reverse complement strand
TGTCATGACAGCGCAGGTCGCCGAGACAGTTCTGCGCGTCGCTGTGTTGCTCGAGGCCGGGGTCACCCCGACTCGTGCCTGGGACCATCTGGCGAAGCAGGGCGACCTGCAGGCGTCGCAGGTCGTCAATGCCGTCGACGGCGGTGCCCGAATTGACAGCGCGATCGCTGCCCTGGCCGTCGAGCCCGCACCGGAGCCACGCCGCAGGATCCGCATCGCGAGAGTCGATGCGGTGGGCGAGTCGGTCCACGCACGAGAGCGACGAATGTGGCGAGACGTGGCTGCGGCGTGGTCGATCGCGACGACGGTCGGGGCGCCGCTGGCGCCCGCCCTTCGCTCCTTCGCCGACGTGCTGCGGGATGCCGAGGAGTCAGCTGACGAGATCCGCGTCGCTCTGGCCGAACCGACGTCCACTGCTCGACTGCTCGGCTGGCTTCCGGCTGTCGGAATCGGTCTCGCATTCGCCCTCGGGTTCGATCCCCTCGGAACGTTGCTGCGCGAGCCTGCCGGATGGGCATGTGCCGTGGCCGGCGTCGGGCTACTCATGGCCGGGCGACGCTGGACGTCGCGGCTGGCGCTTGCCGCTCACCGTGACGCCGTGATGCCGGGAATGGATGCCGACCTCACCGCGATAGCGCTCAGCGGCGGCGTATCGGTGTCGCGGGCCCGGACCCTCGTGGATGCCGCGCGCGGCGCGGATGCCGACGATTCCGCGGCGGTGCGTGACACTCTCCTCCTTTCTGAGGCGGCAGGAGTTCCGGCGGTCGAACTGCTGCGCTCGGCGGCCGCGCTGGATCGGCACCGGGCTCGGGTCGACGGTCGCCTGCGCGCAGCTCGCCTGTCGACCAAACTGCTCCTGCCGCTCGGCGTGTGCACGCTCCCGGCCTTCCTGTGCCTGGGCGTTGCGCCGATGTTCCTCAGCATCCTGCCGTCCGTGTCTCTTCCCCTCCCCTGACCGTGCCCACTTCCTGTGCCCGCTTCCACAACCGATTGGAGAACCCATGTCCTCACTGCCCCGTTTGACCTCGCGTGCCGCGCGCGAGCTGTTTCTGGACGAGACCGGCGCCGCCACCGCGGAATACGCGATTGCCACGATGGCCGCAGTCGCCTTCGCTGGCCTTCTGGTCGTGATCATGCGCTCGGACGAGGTGCGCGGCATCCTCACCGACCTGGTGCGCCGCGCGCTCAGCGTCGAATGATCCGCGACGGACTCGGCGGTGATCGCGGGTCGGTCGCCGCCGAGTTCGCGATCGCGATGACTGCTGTCGCGGTTGTGGTGCTTCTCGCCGTCGGGATTCTGGGTGCTGCCGGGCGGCAGATTCTGTTGCAGGATGCCGTTGCCGACGCTGCGCGCCTTGCCTCACGCGGCGAAAGCGGCGCGCGCGTGAGTGCCGCCGTGCAGGCAGCCGTCCCCGGCGCGTCGGTCGAGATCAGCGACGAGGGAGACCTCGTGTGCGTGACCGCGGCGCGCACGGTTTCCGGGATTCCCGTCACAGCGCGCGGCTGCGCCCTCGCGGATGGCTGGTAATGGCGGGCACCGTTGCCTCGGCGGGCATTGCGGTGATCGGTGCTGCGGTGATCGTGGCGGCGGCGGGCGTGGGCGCGGCATCCGTCGTCGCCCAACGCGTGGCCGGCGCGGCTGACTCGGCGGCTCTCGCGGCAGCGGATGCCGCATCCGGAGCGGTCCCCGGTGTCCCCTGCGATCGGGCTGCCGAGGTCGCTTCCGCGCTGGGAGCAGGGATGCGTTCGTGCGAGCTTGTCGAGCTCATCGCGACCGTGTCGGTTTCGGTTCCCTTCGGCGCGTTCGAGGTCACTGCAACCGCACGCGCCGGCCCGCCACCGTAGCGCTCTCAGCCTTCGCTGTGTCGCCGTGTGTGTATGGTGTGCATCGAAGAAAGGAAGCTTTCGTTGGCCACAGGCAAGAAGCTTGTCATCGTCGAGTCCCCGACGAAGATGAAGTCGATCCAGGGATACCTGGGCGACGGGTACGAGGTGCTCAGCTCGGTGGGACACATCCGCGACCTTGCGAGCAAGAAGGACATCCCGGCCGAAAAGAAGCAGGCCTACGGGAAGTATTCGATCGACGTCGACAACGACTTCGACCCCTACTACGTCATCAGTGATCGCAAGACCAAGACCGTCGCTGAACTCAAGCGCGCACTGAAGGATGCCGACGAGGTCCTGCTGGCCACAGATGAGGACCGCGAGGGTGAGGCCATCGCCTGGCACCTGCTCGAGGTGCTCAAGCCCAAGGTTCCCGTCAAGCGCATGGTCTTCCACGAGATCACCAAGGATGCGATCCGTGCCGCCGTCGACAAGACCCGAGACCTCGACCTTGCCCTGGTCGACGCGCAGGAGACCCGGCGCGTGCTCGACCGCCTCTACGGGTGGGATGTCTCGCCGGTGCTGTGGCGCAAGGTCGGCTCGGGCCGCGAAGGAGCTGCCCTTTCTGCCGGCCGCGTGCAGTCCGCCGCAACCCGCATGGTCGTCGACCGCGAGCGGGAGCGGATGGCGTTCGTTCCCGCCGACTACTGGGACGTCGAGGCTCTC
The DNA here is from genome assembly GCF_002296025.1 of Microbacterium sp. UBA837. Classification (NCBI taxonomy): domain Bacteria; kingdom Bacillati; phylum Actinomycetota; class Actinomycetes; order Micrococcales; family Microbacteriaceae; genus Microbacterium; species Microbacterium sp. UBA837. Next base: position 24,062 of record NZ_DBHD01000218.1, on the reverse strand, counting down.
GCCGGCAAGAATGGCTCTTCCTTCACGACGCGCCTCGCGCGCCTCGACGGCGCATCGCTCGCGCGCGGAGCGGACTTCGACGACAAGGGCCAGCTGAAGAAGGCGGTCGTCGTCCTCGACGAAGCAGCGGCGCGCGCACTCGCCGCAGCCGTGGAGGCCGCTGCTGAGGCATCCGTCACCGCCCTTGACGCAAAGCCCGGCACCCGTAGCCCCAAGCCGCCGTTCACGACCTCGACCCTGCAGCAGGAGGCAGGCCGCAAGCTCTCGATGAGCGCGAAACACGCCATGAGCGTCGCTCAGCGCCTCTACGAGAAGGGGTACATCACCTATATGCGCACCGACTCGACGGCCCTGTCGGCGCAGGCGGTCACCGCCGCGCGCACGCAGGCCGTCGAGCTCTACGGCGACAAGGCCGTGCCGCTGAACCCGCGGACGTACCGCAACAACTCCAAGAACGCGCAGGAGGCGCACGAGGCGATCCGTCCGTCGGGTGAGTTCTTCCGCCGCCCGAGCGAGGTCACCGGCCAGCTCGACCGCGACGAAGAGCGCATGTACGACCTCATCTGGAAACGCACGATCGCCAGCCAGATGTCGGATGCCAAGTACGAGACCACCACCGTCACGCTGGCCCTCGATGCCGATGGCAAGAAGGCCGAGTTCACGGCATCCGGAACCGTCTACACCTTCAAGGGCTTCCTCGAAGCCTACGAAGAGGGCCGCGACGAAAAGCGTGCCGATGCCGACCGCTCCGACGACCAGTCGCTGCCGGCGCTCGCGGTCGGCGATGTGCTGAGTCTCACGGATGTCGAGCCCAAGGGCCACAGCACGAGCCCCAAGCCCCGCTACACCGAGGCGAGCCTCGTGAAGGCGCTCGAAGAGAAGGGCATCGGACGCCCGTCGACGTTCGCGAGCATCATCGACGTCATCCTCGACCGCGGGTACGTCACCAAGCGGGGTCAGGCCCTTGTGCCCAGCTGGGTCGCGTTCAGCGTCGTGCGTCTGCTCGAAGAGCACTTCTCGGAGCTTGTCGACTACGACTTCACTGCCGCGCTCGAAGACGACCTTGACGCCATTGCGCGGGGTGAGCAGAAGCGCATCGAGTGGCTCAAGGAGTTCTACTACGGTTCGGATGCCCACGTCGGCCTTCGCAACATCGTCGACAACCTCGGCGACATCGACGCGCGTGAGCTCAACGCGCGTCCGATCAGCGACACCGTGACCCTGCGTGTCGGCAAGTACGGGCCCTACCTCGAGGTCATCGACCCTGCGAACCCGGATGCCGACCCGCGCCGCGTCAACGTTCCCGACGACCTCGCGCCCGACGAGCTCACGCCCGAGAAGGCACAGGAACTGATCGACGCCCCGGTCGCCGGCAACCGCGTCCTCGGCGAGAACCCCGCCAACGGCAAGCTCGTCGTCGTCAAGGATGGCCGATTCGGCCCCTACATCGAAGAAACCGAGCCCGAGGCCGCCGCGGTCGTTGACCCGGAGACCGGTGAGGTTCTCGAGACAGCACCGGCTGAGCCGGCGCCCGCGGCGAAGGGCAAGAAGTCCACCGCGAAGAGCGCTGCCCCGAAGAACCGCACGGCGTCACTGTTCCGGTCGATGTCGGTGGACACGATCGACCTCGAGACGGCGCTGCGCCTGCTCGATCTGCCGCGTGTCGTGGGTGAGGATCCCGCCTCGGGCGAGCAGATCACGGCGCAGAACGGTCGATTCGGTCCGTACCTGAAGAAGGGCACCGACTCGCGCTCGCTCGAGAGTGAGGCGCAGATCTTCGACATCACGCTCGAGCAGGCGCTCGAACTCTATGCCCAGCCGAAGTACGGTGCCCGCCGCGCGTCGAGTGCGCTCAAGGAGTTCGAGGCCGACCCGACCAGCGGCAAGCCGATCCGCTTGCGCGACGGCCGGTTCGGACCCTACGTCACCGACGGTGAGACCAACGCGACGATTCCGCGCGGTGAACAGGTCGATGATGTGACGTTCGAGCGTGCCGTGCAGCTGCTCGCTGACAAACGCGCGAAGGGGCCAGCACCCAAGCGCACGACCAAGCGCGCCACGACGACGCGCAAGACGACGGCCAAGAAGTGACCTCACCGGGACTGTTCATCACCCTCGAGGGCGGTGACGGGTCGGGCAAGACCACGCAGGCAAGCCTGCTTCGCGACTGGCTCGAGTCTGAGGGCCGCATCGTGGTGCGCACGCGCGAACCCGGCGGGACCGAGGTCGGTGTGCTCATCCGTGACATCGTCCTGCACCATCGAGGCGAGGTGTCGCCGCGTGCCGAAGCGCTGCTCTACGCAGCCGACCGAGCTCATCACATCGCCACGGTGGTGCGCCCGGCTCTCGCGCGGGGCGAGGTAGTCATCCAGGACCGCTACCTCGACTCGTCCGTCGCCTACCAGGGCGCGGGTCGGGTATTGGGTCGCGACGAGATCCGCGACCTGTCGCTCTGGGCTACCGGAGGGTTGCTTCCTGACCTCACCGTGCTGCTGGATCTCGACCCCGAGGCAGCTCGCGCGCGGCTCGACGCCGCCGACAAGCCCTTCGACCGGCTTGAGGCAGAGCGTGACGAGTTCCATGCCCGCGTGCGTGCCGAGTACCTTGCGCTGGCTGCCGCTGAACCCGAGCGCTTCCTCGTGCTGGATGCCTCGCTCCCGGCAGGCGAGATCGCCGAGGCGGTCCGCGCGAGGGTGACGGCTCTGCTCGCTCGGTGACGTAGGCCGCCCCGGTGACTCACGGCAGATCGTCGGATGCCGCAGCTACGCTGGGCTGCATGCAGCAAGCGCCCCCCGAACAGGTAGTTCCGTGGGGCGCCGTGTGGGGGCAGCCGGAGGCCGTCGCGCAATTCCAGGCCGCGGCATCCGACCCCGACTCACTCGCGCACGCCTGGCTGATCACGGGTCCACCCGGCTCTGGCCGCTCGACCCTCGCTGCGGCGTTCGCGGCAGCGCTCATCGCCGAGCCCGGCGACGAGGCCACGATGCGTCAGGTGATCGCGCGGACCCACCCCGATGTGACAGTGCTGCGAACCGAGCAGGTCATCATCCGCATCGACGAGGCTCGGCAGCTGGTCGAGCGCGCCTACTTCGCCCCCTCGCTCGGCCGGTATCGGGTGATCATCGTCGAGGATGCCGACCGCATGGCCGAGCGCACCTCCAACGTTCTGCTCAAAGCGCTCGAGGAGCCACCCGAGCGCACCGTGTGGGTGCTGTGCGCCCCGAGCGATGCAGACCTTCTTCCGACCATCCGTTCTCGGGTGCGTGTGGTGCGCCTGCGCGAGCCCGACGTCGCCGACGTCGCTGCGCTCATCGCCCAGCGAACCGGAGCCGATCCCGTCACTGCTGAGCAGTCAGCGCGGCACGCGCAACGGCACATCGGCATGGCACAGCGGCTCGCCACGGATGGCGAAGCTCGTGCACGTCGAGACGTGACGCTGCGAGCTGCGCTCGGTGTTCGCAGCGTCGGCGATGCTGTCGATGTGGCAGGTCGCATCGTCCAGGCGGCTACGGATGACGCCAAGGCGCTCACCACGGAGCGAGACGAGACCGAGCGCGAGAGCCTCAAGCGCACTCTCGGAATCGCCGAGGGCGCAGCCGTGCCGCCGGCGGTTCGAGCGCAGATCACCGCGCTCGAAGAGGATCAGAAGCGCCGCGCGACCCGGAGCCTGCGCGACGGAATCGACCGCGTGCTCACGGATCTGCAATCGCTGTACCGCGACGTACTCATGATTCAGTTCGGCAGGACCGACCCGACAGGAGGGAGTGTCCTGATCAACCGAGAGCTGGACGAGGACCTTCGCGCGCTCGCGGCGGCGTGGTCACCGCAGCGCACGCTGGTCGTGCTCGATGAGATCGCCCGCACGCGCCGGAACCTCGAACAGAACGTCGCACCCACCCTTGCTCTCGAGAGCCTGCTCATCACCGTCTCGTCGGGAAGGACACCATGACCGCACGCCTCGCTCGACGCATCCTGACAGCGAGCGCCACGATGGTGGCGGCGGCTGTCGCGCTCGCCGGCTGCTACCTCATCCCGATGCCGGATCAGAGCTCAGCCCCGCACCGTTCCCCGACACCGATCACCGACGGGGTCGCGGAGGATCTTCTTTCCTTCTATCAGCAGACACTGGACTGGGCCGCCTGCGGCGAAGGCTTTGACTGCACCACCGTCACCGCGCCCCTGGACTGGAGCGACCCGGATGCGGGAACGATCGACCTCTCTGTCATCCGTCACGCGGCGACCGGTGGTGAGCCGCTCGGTTCGCTGCTGACCAATCCCGGCGGCCCGGGAGCGAGCGGCGTGGATCTCGTGCGCGATTCCCTGGGTTTCGCGGTCGGTCAGGCGCTCGAGGAGAACTACGACGTCATTGGCTTCGATCCCCGCGGGGTCGGTAAGTCCACCGCGGTCACGTGCCTGGACGCTGCGGGCATGGATTCGTTCGTCTTTGACATCCCGCCCGGGCAGCGCCGTTCCGCCGAATGGGACGCGTTCGTCACCGAGCAACAGCAGGAGTTCGCGGCCGCGTGCGAGCAGAACAGCAACGGCATCCTGCCGTTCATCACGACCGGAAACGCGGCGCAGGACATGGACCTGTTGCGCGCGGTTCTTGGCGACGAGAAACTCAACTACCTCGGCTACTCGTATGGCACCTTCCTCGGGGCGACGTACGCGAAGCACTACCCGGATCGTGTCGGGCGTCTCGTGCTCGATGGCGCGATCGATCCGTCCTTGAGCGGGCTTGATGTCTCGACCCAGCAGGCCATCGGCTTCGAGAACGCGCTACGCGCCTACATGGCGTCGTGCGTGGGTCAGAGCGATTGCCCCTTCAGCGGTTCGGTCGATGAGGCCATGGGAGATCTTGCGATCCTTCTGGCCAGCGTCGACCGCGACCCCATCCGCAACAGCGATGGCCGGATGCTGGGCGCTGACTCGCTCGTGACCGCCATCGTCACCGCGCTGTACGCGGAAGAGAGTTGGCCGTACCTCACACAGGCGCTCACCGACGTGCTGCGGGGGAATCCCAGCACCGCATTCACTCTCGCCGATTTCTACTACAACCGCCAGGGCGGCCAGTATCTCGACAATTCGACCGAGGCTTTTCTGACCTACAACTGCATGGATTACCCGGACGGCGAGACGGATGCCGAGCGCGCTGCGTCTCAGGCAGCTATCGCCCAGCAGGCCCCGACCATCGCCCCCTACTGGGAGGGCGTGGACTTGTGCGACGTATGGCCATACGCACCTACTGGCGTTCGGGAGCCGATCGCCGCAGCAGGTGCCGAGCCGATCGTGGTGATCGGGACGACGGGTGACCCGGCGACACCGTATGACTGGTCGGTCGCGCTGGCCGAGCAGCTCGAGTCGGGCGTGCTCATCACGCGCGTCGGTGAGGGCCACACCGGCTACAACAAGGGCAACACATGCGTGGATGATGCCGTCGAGGCCTATTTCATCGACGGCATCGTGCCAGCCGACGGCCTTGTCTGCGAGTAGTGACAGGTGGTCACGAGCCGAGTGGGGACACGGTAAGATCGTTGATCGTGCATCGCGCGAGCGATCACGCCACCTTAGCTCAGACGGCAGAGCGATTCACTCGTAATGAATAGGTCAAGGGTTCGATTCCCTTAGGTGGCTCTGAACGAAAGAGACCGTCCGTAGGGCGGTCTCTTTCGTTCATCCGGCGGGGAGCGAACCCTTGGGTGGGCCCACGCCGCCAGAGGCTCCGGGCGCCGCGAAGCGGCGGCTGGAGTGGCGGTGGGGACGATTCCCTGGCTTATAGGTCAAAACGTGTGGATGGGGTCGGGCGTGTCAGTGTCGGCCTGCCCATCCGGAGCGGGTCCAGAGGCCTTCCTCCGCGGTGAGGGCGGTGTCGTAGAGCGGTGTGGGGTGTGGTTCCTCGTCGATGGGGTTCATGCTCGGTGTGAGCGTGGGGGTCGTGGGGATGAGCCGGTGGGCGTCGCGGATCGGGATTTCCCGGGTGGTGAGGAACCATTCGGCGGCGCGTTTCATGTGGTCTTCGGTCATGCCGCGGTGCGCTCGGAGCACGTGTCGGATGCCGTTGTTGATGCCGCCCTCGAGCGCGCTGGTGGTGCGGGGGTTGCCGTAGTCCAGCCAGGTGAACAGGACCTCGTCGCGGGTCAGTTTGCGTAGCAGCAGCCAGGCTTTGCGGAGCCGTTCGTGGGTGAACCACCAGCGGCCTTCGCGGATCGTGCGTTCCTTGGTGAGGTGCCCGTGCGCGCGCCACCAGTGGTCGAGGCGGACCTGCCAGTTGATCGCGTCCTCGACTGTTGTCACGGCTGATAGCGCGCGGGACAGGGCCAGCAGGCGACGGCCGGCGTCGGTGCGTGGGCGCAGGGTGAGGTGCTGGCGGATGTTCATCTGCACGTGGAACAAGCACCTCTGTGTCCTGGTCTGCGGCCAGGTCTGACGGACCGCGGAGGCTACTCCTGCGCCGCCGTCGCAGACGATTACCGCTGGTGCGGGGATACGTTCTAGCAGCGCAGTCCAGGCCGCTGTTGATTCTCGGGCGCACCATTGCCAAGCCAGGACCTGCAGGTGTTCGGTGACCGCGATCAGCAGGCACCAGGAACCAACCCAGATCCCGTCGACCAGGACGCTGTGATGCGTGGTCTCGACCGGTCCGAGCGAGGGCTCCACCTCCCAGCACCACGCGGTATCGCGACGGAACGCGCGGGCCGCGGCGGGCCCGCCCAGATCCTGTTGCGACGTCTTCCCGATGAGCCAGACCAGGAAAGCGGTGAGTTGGTGCCGGCGAGATACGTCCTCACGCCGCCGCACGCTCGAGGCTCCGCAGTTGGGGCATCGCCACCGCTGCGTCCCCGCCGCCGTCCTACCGTTCTTCACCAGCGGCGCACCACATACCAGACAACGGGTCGAGTTCGACGAGATCGGCACCCTCAAGCATCCCGAGGTATACCAACCCCCGATTCACACCGCCAATCCGCAGCTACATCAGCAACCCATCCACACGTTCTGTCCTATAACCCGATTCCCTTGGGTGGCTCTGAACGAAAGAGACCGTCCGTAGGGCGGTCTCTTTCGTTCATCGGCGGGGAGCGAACCCTTGGGTGGGCCCACGCCGCCAGAGGCTCCGGGCGCCGCGAAGCGGCGGCTGGAGTGGCGGTGGGGACGATTCCCTTAGGTGGCTCCGTTTATGGCCCGGGGGAGCGAACCCTTGGGTGGGCAGGTCCGCTCCCTGAGAGAATGGGGCTGTGCCACCCGCGCTAGCCGTTGCCCTGGAGATCTACACCTGGATCGGACTTGGCGCGGCTGTGCTCCTCGGCATCGCGGCCCTGATCGCGTGGGTCGCCGACGGGTCGTGGGTGCCCGTACGGGCCGTCGTCTCGCCAACTCCCGCCGGCGAGGTGGTGCGATGGTTCGATGACAGCGGCATCCTCGGCGAAGCCCCGCTGCCGCACGGCGCGACCGTGCACGATGAAGAGGTCGACCTGTGGGCGCGCCTCGGTCGGCACGATACCGTCCGGGTCTCCCGGACGTCGCCGCTGGTGCGCTCGCTCGCTCGTCTCACCGCAGGCTTCGCCGCGCTTGCCCTCATCGGCCTTGTCGTGTCGGTCGTGCTGCTGTTCCTTGAGGGCTGACGCCGCGTCAAGCGAGTGCCAGCAGCACGCCGGCGCCCAGAGCCAGCGCAAGACCCAGCCACTGCACGGCAGCGACGCGCTCGCGAAGCACGACGGCGGCGAGCAGGATCGTCCCGGCGGGGTACAACGCGGTAAGGGCTGCCACGATCGACAGGTCTCCGAGACGGAGTGCAGCGAGTAGCAGCACGTTGGCGGTGACATCAAGCACACCGCACACGAAGGCAAGGCCCCATCCTGCGGGCGTGGATCGTGCCGTCCCTGTCGGAGAGGTGCGCGCATGCTCGAGGTCGGCATGCCCGGTGGGGGTCGCGCCGAGTTCGATACCGCGGGCTCGGAGCGCGGATGTCGCGCTGGCTCCCCGCCGTGTGGCGGCGATGATCATCGCAACGACGATGACCATCGTGATGGTCGCGTTCGTGGCGCGGTTGGCGATCATCGGCACGAGCCCGCTGTCATCGCTGGCCTGATCGAGGGTGATAAGGAATGCGCCGATCGCCAATCCAGAGCCGATCGCCATCACGAGTCCGCGCGCTGACGGACGAACCGCACCTTGTCCGGGGATGAATCCGACGAGCACGACGGCGATCAGAGCCACCCCGAGCCCGAGGTAGCCGGTGACCGTCAGGCTCTCACCGCCGATCGTGAGCCCCCAGATCATCGGTGCAATCGCGGACGTGACCGCGGTGACGGGGGAGAGGATGCTCATCGGGCCGATCGCGAGGCAGGCGTATAGAAGCGCGATCGCTGTCACGCCGAACACTCCCGAGAGCGCGCCCCAGGCGACGTCTTCGATGTTCCACCGGGCTCCGAGCAGGGGGATCAGTATGAACAGAACGACCAGACCGCTCAGAGCCGCCGTCGCGGTAACGACGATCGAGCGCAAGCGTCTGGCTGCAAGGCCCCCGAAGAAGTCGGCGGCGCCGTAAATGAACGCTCCCAGGAGAGCGATTGCTGCCGACACCATCCGTCAACGATAGGGCTTGCGCGGATGCCGGTTTAGCTAGATAAGCTAGCAAGATGGCTCAGAAGAAGAACTCCGTCCGCCCCTCCCGGTGGTTGCGAATCGGCATCCCCGCGTTGCTCGTGCTGATCTGGGTCGGGGTGGGGTCGGTCGGGGGCCCCTACTTCGGAAAGGTCGACGAGGTCGCGAGCAACGACCAGTCGAGCTTCCTCCCCGAGAGCGCGGACGCCACGCGCGTCGCTGAGCGCCTCCCAGACTTCTTGGGTGACGAAGCAATCCCCGCCGTCCTTGTCGTGACGGGCGACGGAGAGCTCACCGATGATCAGCTCGCCGAGGTCCAGACGCTCGTCGACGAGATCGCGAACATCGACGGTGTCCTCGATGGAGTATCCCCACCGGTGGTCTCGGATGACGGCGAAGCGGTGCAGGTCTTCATCCCGATCGATTCGTCGGGTGAAGTGCGTGAGATCGTCGAAGAGATCCGTACCCTCGTCACCGACGATCTGCAGGCGCCGCTCGAGGGGTGGGTAACGGGACCGGCAGGCTTCACGTCTGACCTCGTCAAGGGATTCCTCGGCATCGACGGACTGTTGCTCATCGTCGCCCTAGTGGCGGTGTTCGTCATCCTGGTGATCGTCTACCGATCGCCGCTGCTGCCGATCCTCGTGCTCATGACCTCGACCTTCGCGCTGACCGTGGCGCTGCTCGTTGTGTGGTGGCTCGCCTACGCCGGCGTCTTCGTCCTCAACGGTCAGGTCCAAGGCATCCTGTTCATTCTCGTGATCGGCGCGGCAACAGACTATGCCCTGCTGTATGTCGCGAGATTCCGGGAGGCCATCGGCGAGGGCGAGCAGCGATGGAACGCGACGCTGCGTGCCTGGAAGGGATCCTTCGAGCCGATCCTCGCGTCGGGCGGCACAGTCATCGCGGGTCTTCTGATCCTGCTGCTCTCGGATCTTGCGACCAACCGGGCGCTAGGACCCATCGCCTCGATCGGCATCGCGTTCGCGATGCTCTCCGCCCTCACCTTCCTGCCCGCGCTGCTCGCGCTCTTCGGCCGCGTAGCGTTCTGGCCGTTCATCCCCAAGCACGGGCTCGCAGAGCTTCCCGACGACTTCACCAAGCCGGTCAAGGGATTCTGGCCACGCCAAGCGCGCCTGATCGCGCGACGGTCGCGCCCGGTCTGGATCATCACGACGGTCGCGCTGCTGGTGGCAGCCCTCGGTGCCACCCAGTTCAAAGCGGATGGTGTGGCATCCAGCGACCTCGTGCTGGGCTATTCCGAAGCGCGAGACGGGCAGAATGTTCTCGCCGAGCACTTCCCGGCAGGCTCCGGTAGCCCCGTCTACGTGATCGTTCCCGAGAGCGAGCTTGCCGCCGCGGTCACGATCCTCGACGACAGCGCCGGGATCGACTCGGTATCTGTCGCCTCCGAGGACTCGCCGAGCGGACAGGCGCCTGTCTCTGTCGAAAACGGGGAGCCGGTCTTCACGGCCTTCGGGCCGCCGGGTACTCCGGCGCCGAGCCCCACCGTCTCGGACGGCGACGTGCTCGTGATCGCGACGCTGACGGATGCCGCGGACTCGGTCGAGGCCGAGCAAACCGTGCGCGACCTGCGCGTCGCGTTCACCGACGAGCTCGGCGACGGTGTCGCCCTGGTCGGCGGAGTGACGGCGACGGATGTCGATTCCAACGACACCTCGATCCGCGATCGCACCGTCATCATCCCGATCGTGCTGGTGGTCATCCTGCTGATCCTGATGCTGCTGCTGCGGGCAGTGCTCGCGCCGGTCCTGTTGATCCTCACGGTTGTCGTGTCGTTCGGTTCGGCCCTCGGTGTCAGCGCGCTCGTCTTCGACTACGTCCTCGGGTTCCCGGGCGCAGACCCGGCAGTACCGCTTTATGGATTCGTGTTCCTCGTTGCCCTCGGCGTCGACTACAACATCTTCTTGATGTCGCGCGTGCGGGAGGAGTCGCTCGTGCACGGCACGCGTCGCGGCATCTTGCGCGGGCTCGTCGCCACCGGCGGGGTGATCACATCGGCGGGCCTCGTGCTCGCAGCGACCTTCGCTGCGCTCGGGGTCATCCCGATCCTGTTCCTCGCACAGCTGGCGTTCATCGTCGCGTTCGGTGTGCTGCTCGACACCTTCGTCGTGCGCTCGCTCCTCGTCCCGGCCCTGTCGTACGACATCGGGCGGGCGATCTGGTGGCCGTCGAAGCTCTGGCGGCGCGGACCCGAAGTGGTGGGAGCGGTTCACGACCCGCGGTCGGCTGACCTTGTCGGAGCCACCCACGCCGAGGGCGAGTCGCAGCCGCTCAGCCGCCGTGCGCTGCGGAAGAAGCGGGATTCCGACGACGGGTGAACGAGCGTAGCCTCGACGTTATGGGTAGGGCACTGTTCATCGTCGATGTCCAGAACGACTTCACCGAAGGCGGCGCGCTCGGTGTCGAGGGCGGGGATGCCGTAGCCGAACGGATCTCGCAGTACCTCGTGACGCACGCCGAGGAATACGACATCATCGTCGCCTCGCGCGACTGGCACCATCCCGATCACGACAATGGCGGACATTTCCATCCCGAACCTGACTTCGTCGACACGTGGCCGGTCCACTGCGTGAGCGGGACGGAGGGCGCGGAGTACGACCCGGGTTTCGACACGGCATCCGTCACCCACCACGTCAAGAAGGGGCAAGGAGAACCGGCGTACTCACTCTTCGAAGGTACGACGGATGACGGCGCCAAGGTGTCGGATCTGCTGACCGAGCACGGGATCCTCGAGGTGGATGTCGCCGGCATCGCCACCGACTACTGCGTCCGCGCCTCGACGCTGGACGCGATCGCGCACGGCAGACACGTGCGGGTGATCACGAACCTCATCGCGGGGGTCGCCGCCGAATCCAGTGAGGCTGCGCTCGCCGAGGTCGCGCACGCCGGCGCTGAACTGGTCGAGATTCCGACCTGATCAGGAAACTCCCAGCGCAGCCAGCAGGATGCCGCCCGCACCCCCGATGAGGACGACTGCCCAGGGCGGCAACTTCCACGCAATGAGCAGCACGAAGCACACGAGCGCGAGGCTGAACGACCCTACGCCGACGATCCCCGTCGTGAAGAGCGGGTCATAGAGAGCCGCGCCGAGGATGCCGACCACGGCGGCGTTCGCCCCGCGCATGAGCGACTGCATCCAGGTTCGCCCTCGAAGAGCGTTCCAGAACGGCAGCACACCGACCAGTACCAGAAACCCGGGAAGGAAGATCGCGACCAGGGCGATGGCGGCGCCGAGAACGCCGCCGGGGCCGACCGATGACAGGGTCCCGAGGTAGGCCGAGAAGGTGAACAGCGGCCCGGGCATCGCTTGCACGGCGCCGTAGCCGGCGAGGAACTGCTCGGGACTCACCCATCCGGTCTCGACCACCCCCGCCTGCAGCAGCGGGAGGACGACGTGTCCGCCGCCGAAGACGAGGGCTCCGGCGCGGTAGAACGTGTCGAACAAGCTCACAGCCCCGTTGCTGCTGAGGGCGGCGAGGATCGGCATCCCGAGCAGGATGACGACGAACGCCACCAGGCTGACGACTCCTGCTGTGCGTGATACCGGGAAACGCATGAGACCGGTGTCGCCGATTCCGGCGGGCGCGGACCGGCAAAGGAGGAGACCGGCGACCGCGCCGAGAACGATCGCGAGGACCTGTCCGATCGATCCCGCGAGAAGGAGCGCGACGACTGCCGCAACCACGGCAATTGAGGCACGCCGCGCATCGGGGGTCAGCGTCTTCGCCATGCCCCAGACCGCCTGGGCGACGATAGCCACCGCCACGATCTTCAGGCCCGTCAGCAGACCCGCACCGATGACACCCTCAAACAGTGCCGCGCCGAACGCGAAGGCGACCATGAGGATCGCCGAGGGCAGCGTGAAAGCGAGGAAGGCCGCGAGAGCGCCGAGCGGGCCGGCACGGTGCAGGCCCATCGCGAAGCCGACCTGGCTGGACGCCGGCCCGGGCAAGAACTGGCACAGGGCGACCAGGTCGGCATATGCCTTGTCACTCATCCACCGGCGTCGCGCGACGAGGTCGTCGCGGAAGTAGCCGAGGTGCGCGATCGGTCCGCCGAAGGAGGTAAGGCCCAGGCGCAGGAAGGCCCAGAACACCTCGCCTGCCGAGCCGCGCGATGCGGTGGCGGTGTCGTGGGCGCTCGCGGTCACGGCCGGATTCTACGGGGCGGTTCGGTCGCGGCGGTGAACAGCTGAGGCGTCGGGATCGACATCCGCATGCGGGATGACGATCTCTTCGGCAGCATCAGCGACGTGGGGGAAGAGCGCGATCGCTGCGACCACCGCGATAGCAGCGCCGACAAGCTGCGCGGCGATGAACGGGAGTACCGACGGAGCCCCGATGCCGGCGAAGGTGTCGCTGAACAGGCGCCCGATCGTGACCGCGGGGTTCGCAAACGACGTCGAGCTGGTGAACCAGTACGCCGCACCGATGTATGCGCCTACCGCCGGTGCTGCTGCAGCGCCGCGCCCGGTGCGGGCGAGCGCGACGATCAGCAGCACGAGTCCGAACGTCGCGACAACCTCTGCGATCAGCGTTGCCGGAGTTGCTCGGGCAGTGGTCGACAGGCTCGTGGGCACGTCGAACATGACGTTGGCGAGGACGGCTCCGCCGATAGCGCCGGCGATCTGGGCGAGCGTGTAGATCCCGAGCATCGGCCCTGTGAGCCCCACTCGGCGGCGCCGCCCGAGGAACCAGTCCACGAGCGACACCGCCGGATTGAAATGTGCGCCTGAGATCGTGCCGAACATCAGGATCAGAACCGATAGGCCGAGGGCCGTCGCGATGCTGTTGGCGAGCATTTGGATGCCGACATCCGTTGTAAGCCTGGTCGCCATGATGCCCGAGCCGACCACCACCGTGACGAGCAGTCCGGTGCCGAGGAACTCCGCGGCGGCTCGGCGGGCGAGGGGAGCGAGAGTCACGCGGCGGGGGCGATCTCGGAAAGCAGGGTCTCGACGCGTCCCCGGATCTCGTCACGGATGCGGCGCACGGTCTCGACATCCTGGCCGGCCGGGTCGTCAAGCTGCCAGTCTTCGTAGCGCTTGCCGGGGTAGATCGGGCAGGCGTCGCCGCATCCCATCGTGATGACGACGTCGGACTCCTGCACGGACTGCACAGTAAGGACCTTGGGCGCGTTGTTCGCGATGTCGATGCCCTCTTCGGCCATGACCTGCACGGCGACGGGGTTGATCTGGTCCTTCGGCTGAGATCCCGCCGAGCGGACCTCGACACGGTCGCCGGCGAGGGCCTGCAGGTATCCGGCGGCGATCTGCGAGCGACCGGCGTTGTGGACGCAGACGAACAGGACGACGGGAGGGGTTGTCGACATGGGCTTCACCTTTCTCGGGTTGAGAAAAGCATAGATGGTTATCTATCTATCGGGGAAGCCGAACCCAGGGGAGTTCAGCTCGTGTTCACTTTCTCGGCGGAGCGAAGTTCTGTGAGGAGTTCTCGCACGCGCCTGTCGATGTCATCACGGATGCCGCGCACGGCTGCGAGCGGCTTGCCGACGGGATCTTCGAGCTCCCAATCGAGGTATCGCGTTCCGGGATAGATGGGGCAGGCGTCGCCGCATCCCATCGTGATGACGACATCCGCGGCACGAACTGCTTCGTCGGTCAGTGGCTTCGGGAACTCGTCGCCGATCGAGACGCCGATCTCATCCAGCGCGGTGACGATCGTCGAGCGAACGTCCGTGGTAGGTGCAGAGCCAGCGGTTCGCACGCTGACCGCGCCGCCGGCGAGGTGGCGCAGGATGCCGGCCGCCAGTTGGGATCTGCCGGCGTTCTGCACGCACACGAACAGCACGCTCGGCGGTGCTCCCCTCGACGAGGATGCCTCCGCGATCGCCTCGAGCCGGCTTGCGGCGAACGAGAACGTGCGGGATGCCAGAAGAGGGGCATCCGTCGCCGACAGGCGTGCATGGCTGTCGGCGACGACCTCACGAATCTGGTCGGCGTCGACGCGCTCGCCGAATCGGGCCTGGAGGTCCGTCGTAATCCGAGCCAGGTCAACGGATGCCGTCTCCCGCCGCCGGCCCAGGATTGCATTGACGCGGTCAGCGGCATCGGGCGCGATCGAGTACCACACCTGCCGCCCCTCGGGCTCGCGGGTCACGATCCCATCCGTCAGCAGCGTCTTCATGTGGTGACTCACCGTGGGCTGACGCAGACCGAGCTCGACCGCAAGGCGCCCGACGAGCACGCGACCGTCGGGGGAGGCGCGCATGAGGCTCAGGATGCGGGCGCGGGTCGGGTCGCCCAGTGATGTGAGCGCGGCATCCGTTCCGGCATCCATTGATCGCAGTCTATCGAAGTGAGCGGTACCCGGCGCGTGGCACGATGGCGGCATGGCATCTGTCGCCGCGCTGTATCGCTACCCGGTGAAGGGGTTCACGCCCGAAGTGCGCGAGCAGATCGTGGTGCAGGACGACGGGCGCGTCGAGGGTGATCGGGTGCTTGCCTTTCGGTTCGCCGATGCCGTCGAGCCCGAGGTCGAGGACGGGCTGCCGTACTGGCCGAAGAAGCGCGGCCTTGCGCTCATGGACATGCCCTCGCTCGCGCGGCTGAAGCTGAGTTACGACAGCCATCGGCGCTGGCTCACGATCAGCGACGGCGATCGCATGCTCGTGGATGCCGCTCTCGACGACGCGGGTCGCCGAGAGATCGAGGATTCCGTCACGGCATGGCTGCGTGAGACTTCCGATGCCCGGCATCTAGAGCGCCCCGGCCGGCTTCCGCTTCGGCTCATTGGTGACGGCGTCACCTCGCAGTTTCAGGACCGGCCCCGCGGGTATGTGTCGGTTCATGCGGCGGCATCCGTCGTGGAACTTGGGCGGGCCACCGATGGCGTTGTCGATGACCGCCGATTCCGCTCCAACATCGTGGTCGAGGGCATTGCGCCGTGGAGCGAGCTCGAGTGGCAGGGGAGGGTGCGGATCGGCGACGTCGTGTTCGCGGTGCAGCGTCCTATCGTGCGGTGCGCTGCGATCATGGCAAACCCCGACACCGGTCTGCAGGACGCGCCACTGCTGCGAACCCTCACGCGGGAACTCGGGCAGTCCGCGCCGACGCTGGGTGTTCTGCTGCTCCCCAAGAGCGGCGGCGGAGTTCTCCGCATTGGTGACCCCGTCGAGGTCGCATAGCGCGCGACAACCACTCGAGTAACGCTGACATGGTGGGCCCGGAGGGGCTCGAACCCTCGACCCGCGGATTAAAAGTCCGATGCTCTACCGACTGAGCTACAGGCCCCAGGGCTACCAGCCTACTTCGTGCGCGGTATCCGCTTTGCGACCCTGCAGTAAAGCGTCTCATGCGCGCTGCATCAAAGCATCATGGCAAGTGATGATATGATGCAGGGATGCGGACCACGATCACGCTGACCTCAGCTGCCGAGGAATCCGTGCGCAAGGTCATGCGTGAGCGTGGCCTCTCTTTCAAGGACGCGGTGAACTCGGCGATCCTCGCTGGTCTGGACCCCGATCCCGTGGACAGCTACGAGACGCCGGTGCACAGGCTCGGCAAGGCAAGCGTCCCGTTGGATCGTGCTCTCGCTATCGCGGCTGAACTGGAAGACGAGGCAATCACTCAGAAGCAAGAGCTGGCGAAGTGAAACTCGTTGACGCCAACGTCCTGCTCTACGCCGTAGACGCGGATGCGCGTCATCACGCGGAGGCGAAGACGTGGCTCGATAGCGCACTGAGTTCGAGGGAAACCGTCGCGATTCCGAGGGTCTGCGCATTGGCCTTTGTTCGTCTGGTGACGAGTCGTCGGATCTACGCGAATCCCTTACCGGTCGATGACGCCTTCGACATCCTCAACGGATGGATGAATCGACCTAGCGTCATCAGCCCCGAGCCCGGCGCCGGACACTCCGATCGGATGCGCATGCTTCTCGCCGACGTCGGCACCGGTGGGAATCTGGTCATGGATGCTCACCTTGCTGCCCTCGCCATCGAGAATCGCGCACAGATCGTGACCTTCGACGGTGACTTCGGGAGGTTTCCGGGAGTCGTCTGGGGGCGGCCCGGGGATTGAAGCCCGGGGCCGCTTCCGACCACACAGAAACGACGAGGCCGCCGCATCCGAAGATGACGACGGCCTCGCGTCCCTCCACCCTGGGGGATCGCCAACGGGCGCTCACATGGGAGGCATGAGCACCGTGTCGACGAGGTACACGACAGCGTTGGCGGTCTGAACGCCACCGCAGATGACCATGGAGTCGTTGACCATAAGGTCATCGCCCGAACCGGTCACCTCCACGTCAGCACCCTGCACCGTGGTGTGGGTGCCGGGAAGGTCCTCAGGCAGGATCTGACCGGGAACGACGTGGTACGTCAGGATCGACGTCAGCAGATCCGAGTCAGTCGACAGCGTGTCGATCGTGGCCTGGTCGATCTTCGCGAACGCGTCATCGACCGGAGCGAAGACGGTGAACTCGCCACCGTTGAGGGTGTCGACGAGGTTCACGTCGGGGTTCAGTCCGCCGCTCACGGCTGCGGTGAGCGTCGTCAGCAGCGGGTTGTTGGATGCCGCGGTAGCAACGGGGTCCATGGCCATGCCATCGACGGAGCCGGCGCCAGAAGGCACGGCCTCGGCGTACTCCATGCAGCCCGGGCCCACGAGGTAGGCGGCGGCATCCATTTCCTCCATGTCGTCCATGGGAGTGGTCTGTTCGGTCATCGGCGTCTCGGCCATCTCGTCGTCCATGTCCCCCGTGCTGGCGGTGGAGCAGGCAGAAAGGGCAAGTGCGGCGACGAACGCCAGCGAGGCGCCAGCTGCGACGCGCGACTTCTTGGTGATCAACATTGTTCCTCCGGTGTTGTCGGAGCCTCGTCAGGGCTCGTGGTCGTCCGCTCGTGGCGGCCTACACAGGGGTCTTCGGAAGCGAGTCGACATCGGATGGGAAATTCATGCGGCATGCTGGACGCATGGTGATCGACGGCATGGACGTGCCAGACGACGGGGCGGGCGCCGTCGATCACGTCGCGGAACTTCTCGAACGAGTCGCGCGCGGCGACCACGAGGCTTTCGCGAGCCTCTACGACATGCTGTCGTCGCGGGTCTTCGGACTCATCCTGCGCGTGGTGGTGGACCGGTCGCAGAGCGAAGAGGTTCTGCAGGAGGTGTTCCTGGAGGTGTGGCAATCCGCCGCGCGCTTCGCTCCGAACAAAGGCCAGGGCAGATCCTGGGTGCTGACGATCGCACACCGCCGAGCCGTCGACCGCGTGCGGGCTTCGCAGGCGAGCGTCGATCGCGACATCCGGGTCGGGTTCCGTGACATCGACGTCGCTCACGATGGCGTCGCCGAGCAGGCGGAACTGCGGATCGAGAGCCGACGAGTAACAGAGGCGCTCACCGCCCTTCCCGAATCACAGCGCGAGGCCCTCACCCTCGCGTATTTCGGGGGTTACAGTCAGAGCGAGATTGCGGCGCTGGTGGGGGCGCCGCTGGGAACAGTGAAGACCCGGATGCGCGACGGCTTGTCGCGCCTGAGAGCAGAAATGGGGGTGGCCTCATGAACGAGCAGGAGTTCGCCGAGCTGTCGGCGGCGTCCGCCCTCGGCGCTCTCGACGCTGAGCAGCAGCAGGCCTTCGACCTCGCTCTCACGATGCATCCGGAATGGCGCGGCATCGCTGAACGCGACCTCGAGACCGCGGCTGCGCTCGCCGACTACGCACCCGAGGTCGACCCGCCCGCAGAGCTTCGCCACCACATCCTCACCCGAATCGCGCTGGCGCCGCAGACGGATGCCGTCCCGATCGGTGCGACACCGGCGCCGAGTACTGGCGCCATCCAGACCCAGTCCCGCACGCGCTGGATGCGCAGCATGTTCGCCCTCGCGGCATCCTTCGTTCTTCTTGTCGCGCTGGGCTTCACCGCCGTCAGCATCAACGACTGGGTCAACCGCCCGCCCGAGGTCGTGGCCCTGCAAGAGGTTCAGTCGGCACCGGATGCGCAGTCCGCGACGGCTCAGATCGAAGGCGGCGGCGAGTCCACTGTTTACTGGGCCGACTCCGTCGGAAAGGCCGTCATCGTCTCGGACGGACTTCCGCAGATCGCTGACGATCAGAGCTATGAACTGTGGTTCGTGAGAGGCGATGAGTCTCCGATCCCGGCCGGCGCGTTCGCAGCGAGCGGGCAGCGAACCGAGACGTGGATCCTCGATGGCGAGATGGAGCCGGGTGACACGATCGCCATCACGATCGAGCCTGCCGGTGGTTCCCCGACGGGCGAGCCCACGTCCGACGCGGTGGTCGCGATCGCGACCTGAGCGGCTCTCGTCGCGACTACCCTGGAGCGGGTGAGTGACGACCCCCGGCCCTACCACAAGCCCGTCCGCAGACCTGCCGAGCTGTTCGACCGGCTGTTTGCTGCCGAGGACCCCGCCGAGGTCTCCCGTGTCGCGCACTCGACGGCGCAGGCGCTGTTGTCACGCGTTCGGGCCAACCCCGACGAGGCCGTCGTTGACAGGCTTATCGCCTTCACCGCCGAGCACGGGATCGACGACATCGCGGAGCTATGGTCGCGCTCACCGGCCAAGACTCTGCCTGGGGCGCTCTGGCGGCTCTACCTCGTGCAGCTGATGATCCATGACGACCCGAGCACAGCGGCTTTGACGTACGAGCGGGGGCGCGCAGCTCTCGACACGGCGGATGCCCTGATCGCCGGGGCGCCCGTTCCGGCAAGCCCCGACGAGCTCGTCACTCTCGTCGACACGATCCTGCGAGGGCTCTTCCGCGGTGACTTTGCGGTAGCTCTCGATCGCGCCGCCGCGTTCTGCCGTGTGCAGGCGGCTGGTGCCACATACCTGGCTGATGACTACGACGCAACCGAGTCAGACCGCAGCGCCGCCTTCACGACCCGCGCGCTGCGCTTGAGTGACTACGCATCCGACCTGAGCGCCTGCGCGGCCCTCTGGCGCCGCGAATCCCTCACCTGATCAAGGGCCGCAGCGCCCGACCTCGCTCCCCGCCTCGGTATCCTGCCCCGGCATCGTGGCGCGAACCCACATCATCGGTCGCGAGCCCGCAGGTTTCGGGCGTCGGATGCTGTGGGCTGGCGCGGAAAGGCGTGGGTTCAGCGCCTCCGTCCCGGTCAGCTGGCCGCAGCCGGTCAGCCCCTGACCTCGGCATCCTGCCGTGGCATCGTGGCGCGAACCCACACCATTGGTCGCGAACCCAGAGGTTTCGGGCGCTGAATGCTGTGGGTTCGCGCGTGAGCGTGTGGGTTCGACACTCGGAGCGTGCGGGTTCAGCGACCTGGGGGTGGGCGCGGGAGGACGGAGTCGCGGCGGACCTGCAGGCCACCCAGACACGAAAGTGCCGGGCCGCAGAACGCCTCTCGGCGCGAGGCCGCTCGTAGCGGCAGAAGATGGAGCCCGGGGTTACTGCGGCCCGGCTATGACAGTCTAACCGCGTCACCGGACTGGGTATTCCCGACGCGTAGGCTTCATCGCATGGCCACGACTTTCGCCCTCATGATCCAGCCTGCTGAGGCGGATGCCGACCGCACCGACTTCGCTGATACGTTCGCCTCGGTGGATCCCGAAGCCCCCGCGCTGAGCGTCGGCGAGCTGAGCACGCAGCGCGGCGACGGCATCTTCGAGTCGATCGGCGTCGTCGACGGTCACTCTCAAGAAGTCGACGCCCACCTCGACCGGCTCGCCCACTCCGCGCGGATTTGCGATCTTCCGGCGCCGAACCTGGCGCAGTGGCGTGCTGCGATTGCCGCGGTGGCCGCGCACGCCCCGGCGGGAGAGTCGGTCATCAAGCTCATCCTCAGCCGCGGTATCGAGCACGGGCCGACCCCAACCGCGTGGGTCACGCTCGCACCCGCGGCTGACTTCACCGCGGTGCGCACGAACGGCATCCGTGTTGTGACGCTCGACCGCGGCTACGACTCCACGGTCCCGGCGCGCGCGCCCTGGTTGCTTCTGGGGGCCAAGACGCTGTCGTACGCCGTCAATATGGCGGCGCTTCGTGAGGCTCGCCGTCGCGGGGCGGATGACGCGATCTTCGTCACCACCGACGGCTTCGTGCTCGAGGCTCCCACGGCGTCCCTGGTGCTGCGCCGCGGGGACCGGTTCATCACTCCGGCGCCGACCGGCGGCATCCTGCACGGCACGACGCAACTGAGCATGTTCGCCTACCTCGAGGAGCGCGGCTACGAGAGCGGGTACGAGCAGATCACGACCACGTCGCTCGCGAACGTCGATGCGGCATGGCTCGTGTCGAGCGTTCGTCTAGCAGCGCCCATCACCTCGATCGACGGGTCGTCGATCCCGACGGATGCCGCTTTCACGGCCGACCTGAACGCCTATCTGCTCAGCGCCCGCGACTGACGCTCAGCGGCGCGAATCGTTGTGACCGAAACCGAAGAGGGGGCGTAGCCGACAGGCCACACCCCCCATCCGTTCCCGGTGCTTACCCGAAGCGGCCCGAGACGTAGTCCTCGGTGTCCTTGACCTTCGGGCGGGTGAAGATGGTGGTGGTCTCGTCGTACTCGATGAGCTTGCCCGGCTTGCCGGTGCCGGCGATGTTGAAGAACGCGGTCTTGTCGGACACGCGCGAGGCCTGCTGCATGTTGTGGGTCACGATGACGATCGTGTACTCGCTCTTGAGCTCCTCGATGAGGTCTTCGATCGCGAGGGTGGAGATCGGGTCCAGGGCCGAGCAGGGCTCGTCCATCAGCAGCACGTCCGGTTCGACAGCGATGGCGCGAGCGATGCACAGGCGCTGCTGCTGACCACCCGACAGACCCGATCCGGGGCGGTCGAGGCGGTCCTTGACCTCGTTCCACAGGTTCGCGCCCTGCAGCGACTTCTCGACGAGCGCATCCTGGTCGCCCTTGGACATGCGCTGGTTGTTGAGCTTCACGCCGGCGAGCACGTTCTCGCGGATCGACATCGTCGGGAAGGGGTTGGGGCGCTGGAAGACCATGCCGACCTGGCGACGCACGAGCACGGGGTCGACGCCTGCGCCGTACAGGTTGTCGCCGTCGATCAGCACCTCACCCTCGACACGGGCGCCCGGGATCACTTCATGCATCCGGTTGAGGGTGCGAAGGAAGGTGGACTTGCCGCAGCCCGAGGGGCCGATGAAGGCGGTTACCGAGCGGGGCTCGATCGTGAGCGAGACGCCCTCGACGGCGAGGAAGTTGCCGTAGTAGACGTTGAGGTCGTTGACATCGATGCGCTTGGACACGGATATTCCTTCGGGTTCAGCGACCGGTCTTGGGCGCGAAGAACTTCGCGACAAAGCGGGCGGCGAGGTTGAGCACCATGACGATCAGGATCAGGGTCAGGGCCCCGGCCCACGCGCGCGAAATCGCGGCGTCGGGGTTGGTGCCCTGGTTGGCGTACTGGTTGTAGACGAACACGGGGAGGGTCATCATGTTTCCATCCCAGATGTTCCAGTTCATGCTCTGCGTGTAGCCGGCGGTGAGCAGCAGCGGAGCGGTCTCTCCGATGACGCGGGCGATCGCCAGCATGACACCGGTGGTGATACCGGCGATGGATGTCGGCAGCACGACCTTGACGATCGTGAGCCACTTGGGAACACCGAGCGCGAAAGACGCCTCGCGCAGTTCGTTGGGAACCAGGCGCAGCATCTCTTCGGAGGATCGGACGACGACCGGGATCATGAGCACGCTCAGCGCGATGGCGCCTTCGAAACCTGACGAGTATCCGGCTCCGAAGAAGATGACAAACACGGCGTAGGCGAAAAGACCCGCGACGATCGAGGGGATGCCGGTCATCACGTCGACGAAGAACGTGATCGCTCGAGCGAGCTTGCCGCTGTTGCCGTACTCGACGAGGTAGATCGATGTCATGAGGCCGATCGGCACCGAGATGATCGTCGCGGTGAGCGTGATCATCAGAGTTCCGGCGATGGCATGCAAGGCGCCGCCGCCGTCGCCGATGACGTTGCGCATCGACTGCGTGAAGAAGTCGAGGTCGAACCGGGCAAGACCGTTGACCAGAACCGTGAACAGCAGGGAGATCAGCGGCAGGAGAGCGACGGTGAACGCTGCCGAGACCACCGCGGTGATGAATCGGTCAGTCGCGTTGCGGCGTCCCTCGACGATGGATGCCACGACGAAGATCAGGATGGCGTACAACACCGCGCCCAGGAACACAGCGGCGACGATGTTGTAGTTGGCGACGGGCTGGTCGATGTTCAGGAGGAAGAACACTAGGCCCATGACCAGGAGGGAGCCTGCGAGCAGGAGCCAGCTCGTTCCCCGGGGGAGCCGTCCGTTCGAGAAGTTGTTGACGCCAGAACGCGTCGCGGTGGCGGTAGCGGTGGACATCAGTTGGCTCCCGAGAACTCAGCGCGGCGGTTGACGATCCAGCGAGCGATCGCGTTGACGGCGAAGGTGACGACGAACAGAACGAGGCCGGTGGCGATCAGCAGGCTCACACCTGTGCCGTATGCCTCGGGGAACTGCAGGGCGATGTTCGCCGGGATGGTGGTCGGGTTGGTTGCGGTCAGCAACTCGAAGGTCACGACTCCCGATACCGAGAGCACCATCGTGACGGCCATCGTCTCGCCGAGTGCTCGACCGAGTGCGAGCATCGCCGCCGATACCATGCCACCGCGGGCGAAGGGCAGCACTGCCATCTTGATCATTTCCCAGCGGGTGGCGCCCAGGGCGAGAGCCGCCTCTTCATGAAGCACTGGCGTTTGCAGGAAGACTTCGCGGCAGATCGCGGTCATGATCGGCAGCACCATGATCGCGAGCACGAGGGCGGCTGTGAGGATCGTGCGGCCGGTGGCTGACACCTGGCCGCTGAACAGCGGAATCCATCCGAGGTAAGTGTTCAGCCACACATAGAAGGGCTGCACGAACCCGGCGAGCACCAGGCCGCCCCAGAGGCCGAAGACCACCGAGGGCACGGCGGCGAGGAGATCGATGATGTACCCAAGGACGGCTGCCGCCCGGCGCGGTGCGTAGTGCGAGATGAACAGGGCGATCCCGATCGCGAGCGGCGCGGCCATCACCAGCGCGAGGATCGATGACCAGATCGTTCCGAACACGAGCGGCCAGGTGTACTCGAGGAAGGTCCGGCCCTTCAGGAGCGGGTTCTCGTCCGGGGGAGTCGTGAAGGCGGGGATGCTCTCGATGACCAAAAAGATCGTGACAGCGGCCAGGACCGCCAGGATGATGATCCCTGCCCCGAGCGCCGTTCCCGAGAAGACGAGGTCTCCCGGGCGTTTCTTGGCGTGGATCTTCGCCGGGGCTTCGGGTCCCGCGTCCGTGGTCGTCGCCATCCGTGTGTCCTTCGTGTCGAGTCCGGGTCAGGCTCAGCGAGAGCTCCGGTGAAACCGGCTCTCTCGCTCAGCCCGCCCCGTTCAGTACATCGTGAATGTACCGAACGGGGCGGCCGAGAGGGAGGTTGATCAGCCGATCAGGGCGATTGCGGCGTTGACCT